>CANQZH010000019.1 GCA_947628245.1 uncultured Bacilli bacterium
TCTTCCCCATTACGATGGAATGTTGTTTTAATAATAGTTACATTCGGGTCAAATTCATTTTCCCCTCCAATGTAAATGTTTACCCCCTCTTCATCTTCACTTGCTTCAATTTTTTTAATAAAATTTTCATCATCAAATTTAGAAAGAATATTTTTAACTTCTTCTAAATTACGATATTCAGGAGCATCTAATAAAAGATTTGTTCCACTTACATAAACATTATCGTGAACTTTATTAGCAAAATCGTGAAAAGTTTTTGAAAAAATATTATAAACTGTTTCATATTGTTTAATTCGATCAGCAATAATAGGTTTAATTTCATATTCTAAACGTTCTGCTACTTTGCCAATAGGTGTTCCAATTAACATTTTATTAATAATTTCACAAGTTTCAACAATTTCGTTAATATTTACATTACGTGATAAAGTAAATTGTTTATTTTGAACAATCCCATAGTCAGTACAAACAATAGCAACAATTCGATTATTGCTTATAGGCACAATAGATACTTGTTGTAAATTATTATTAAGTGATTTCTTACCTAAAACAACACTGGTATAATTAGTTATTTCACTGATGATTTCCACACATTGATTAATGGCATCTGATAACTGTAATTCGTGATTTTGAAAGATTGTTTGTAATTTTAAAACATCCTCGCCTGTTAATTCTTTAGGTTTCATTAATTTTTCAACATAATAACGATAACCTTTCTCAGATGGAATTCGTCCAGAAGAAATATGATTTTTTTCTAAATAACCAGCTTCTTCTAATTTTGCCATTTCATTTCGAATAGTTGCTGATGAACATTGCAACTTTTTACAAAGTGATTTACTACCAACCGGTTTAACCGTTTTAATATAAGACTCAACAATGTACTTTAAAATACTTTCTCTTCGATTGTTCATCTATTCACTTCCTCTAGCACCTATTATACGCAAGTGCTAAAATAATTATACTAAAAAATTAGCACTTGTCAATATATTTTGCTAATTTTTTTTGCTTTTTAACAGCTTCAAAATTTTGATACAATGGTTATCTAATTTATTAACTACTTTATCTATAACAAAATCATTAAAAAATGTTTTATAACAAAGTTCTTCATTCCAATTATTAATTAAAATTTTCTTAACATATAGTCCATCTTCAAAAAGATTATAAATCGTTTTAATTGTATAATTTGGATTCATTACAACTTTCTCTAAAGTTTCATAATAAATATTGCCATCATTAACAACAATTTGACTACAATAATTATCAAAATTTATTTTAAAATCTAAATTATCTTGATTATGTTTTTTTCTTATACTATTAATTTGATTTAATTCATTTAGATTAATTTAAACGTTGGGCTTTTTTTAAATTTTTACTTGCTCTTTTTTCTTCACTTTCGCAAACATCAGCATATTCTAAAAACAATTCAATCATTTTATTTTGATTATAATACATTTTTTTCACCTAATTCTTTCTTTTTTATATTTTAGCACATTTTTATAAAATTGTTTTAAGATATAAAGGGCTAAAATATAAAATAATAAATAAAACAGCTAAAAAAATAAGTGATGTTATAATAATTTGAATTGGAACTTTATTTAATTTTTTCTTTTGATCCATTTTTTGTTTTTCTTTAATTCTTATTATTTGTTCTTTGATAACTTCATTCCAATTTTGTTTAGTATTACTAATACGAAATAAATGAAGAAAAACATTAGTTACAATTTGACTAGGAATAACATTTTGTAATTCTTCTCCTATTTTATTAATATTTCCATCTTCTTTTAATTTTAATAAAGCATTTTTAATTATTAAAGATATATCATTATCAATACTATTACAAGTTACATTTAAAGAGGCTAAAAAATCGGTATTAGTTTTAATTGTTGCATCTAATACTTCTAAATAAAAGATTGCTTCATATTCTAGTTTTTCACATCTTTTACTAATTGGATAATCAAGTAATAATAATTCATAACCATTATAAAAAATTGAAGTAAAGATTAGACCAATTATAAAGCCAAATCGTGGAATAAATAATGAAGATGTGAAAATAACTATTGATAAAAATAAACGAATATTTAAAAATTCATAAGGTGATATAGGTTTCTTTTGCCCTAAAAATTTAATTTTTTTAGTTATTCTTTCTCTCATTTTTTTAGGATATAACTTTTTACCAAAATATGTACCATTCATAATCTTTCACCATCCATAATAAATCTTAATATTAAAAGATATAGAATATAGATTAACCAAAACATAATTAAACTCATAATTCCTAAAAAATTATTAGTTAAAAATTTAAAATTATCTAAGAAAAAGATTCGATATAAAATGAAACCAATAGGAGGGATAATAATGAAAAAAACAGCAATTAAACGAGCTAGATAATAGTATATACGATTTTCTTCTTTACTAGTTTCATCCGCTATTAAGCGTTCATTTAAATAACTAAATGCTTTCTTTTTATCACCAGTTGTTTTAGTGATAGCTTTTAAATAAGTAGCTATTTCATATAATTTATTAATATGAGTTCTTTCATACATTAAATAAAAAGCTTCATCTAATGTTAAACCATTACCTAAATCAGAAGCTAAAATTGATAATTCATCAACCATTGGTCCTTGAATTTCATTTTTTATAGCCCCAATAATATCTAATAAATTATCATTTTTTTCAATTTCATTAGCAAACATTCCAATAATTCTAGTAACATCTCTTTTTAAGATATTATTACGTAAATGATTAAATAACAATAAAAAAATATTTGGAAGACAAAAAACAATTATAAAGAAAAGTAGATAATGAACTATTGTAATATCTAAACCTCTAAATAAATCTACTAATACTAAAAAAATTATAAAATAAATTGCTAATATAAATTTTAAAGTTAAAAAATCAGCTGGATTTAATTTAGCATTTTTACTTAAAATAGGATATTTGGCAAAATTATTACTCCATTTTTTATATAAAGGTATTTTAGCTAATTTGTTACTAATACTTCTTAATAAAGACATTGTATCACTTGTAAAAGAATCACTTATGGAAATTTCACTATCAGTATTACTATTTAAAGTAAAATAAGAAAATCTTTTTTCAAATTTAGCTACTCTTCTTTGCCTAATTAAAAAGATAATTACCATTACAAGTAAAACCATCATTATAGTCTGTGTAATTATTAAGGCTTGCATATATACCTCCTATTCTTTAATTAAATTCCAACATTTTTAAATTTCTTTAATATTTTAAATTTTTTATTTTCAAATTGAATATATTCACCAATAACTTCTTTATTAGAAGTCATTCCATCTTGTTTAAATATAAAGATTTCATCAGGAACAATTTCCCCATTATTATCTAATTTTAATTCACATATTGAAGTTATTTTTCTTTTACCATCACTTAATCTTTCAATATTAACAACAATATCAATAGCACTTAAAATATACTCTCTAATAACTTTTAAAGGAATATTTAAATCATTCATTAAAACTAAAGTTTCTAATCTTTTAATTGCATCAGTTACTCCCATCGCGTGAATTACACTCATAGCTCCATCATTACCTGAATTCATAACTTGTAATAATTGAAAAGCTTCATCGCCAATTAATTCTCCAACAATTATCCGATCTGGACGCATTCTAACGGCACTTTTAATTAATTCTTTTAAACTTATATGATAATTTGATGATTTGCTTTCTAAACTAACTACGTTTTTTTTATTGATTTGTAATTCAACCATATCTTCAACTGTTATAATTCGCTCTTCATCAGGAATTAATTCACATAAAGCTCCTAAAAGAGTTGTTGCTCCAGATGAAGAACTACCTGAAATTAAAATATTAGCTTTAGCTTTAACACAAGAAGATAAAAAATTAGCCATATTAGTAGTTAAACTACCCATTCTAATAAAATCTTCAATACTTTCCGCATCTTTTTTAAATTTATGAATAGTTATCATTGGTCCTTTAGAAGCTAGAGGTGGTAAAATGGCATATAGTCTTGAACCATCTTTTAATCTTGCATCAATAATGGGATTAGCTAAATCAATAGTATTTCCTGATTCACTAAGCATTTTATTTATTGAACGAATAATATGCTCTTCATTAATAAAAGATACTGAATCATCTTTAATAACTTTACCATCAATTTCAATATATATTTCTTTGGGACTATTAACCATTATTTCAGTAATATTTTTATCTTTTAATAATTCCGTTAAAGGTCCATAGCCATTTAATTCATTTTCTATTAAATGTCTTAGATGAATTCGCTCTTCATTAGTTAAATCATACCCTTCAGTAGCATTTTCAATTTCAAGATCAATATACTCAGTTGCTGGTTCATCAGTTAAAACTTCTCTTTCTGTTAAATTACCCATTATTTTTAAACGTAATTGTTCTAATAATTCTTTATCGGCAAAAATTTCATAATCAGCTACTTCACTTAAATCAGCATTTTTTCTTTTGATATTAAAAGCTTCAACTAAACTTTTACTCATTTTTAACACCTTCTTTAACAAAATCAGTTGCTAATTTCATTAAGACAGCAAAATCTTTACTAAAAACACTTGATGCTTTAGGATGTAAGGTTACTATTTTGCCATTCATTATATATTGATCAATATTTTTAACATAAAATTCACTACTAATTAGATAATTAATTTCCGTTTTTAAAATGCTAGTTAAATCATATAATGAGAAATATTTTTTCATTGGATCACGAGAATCATTTAACATTATTTTAAAGTTTGTTTTATCTAAATCTTTAAAAATAGTAACTAAACTTTTCATATTTTTTACATCAAAAGGATCATTATTCATTACAAATAAAATGGAATCAGCTTTATCAAGTAAAACTAAATTAGTTTCATTTAGGATATGGTTTGTATCTATTAAAACAATGTCGTAATAATAAACGGCTTTATCAAGCATTATTTCTAAATATTTAGAAGCAATTTTATTTGCTTGTCTTGGGTCTTTAGGACTTGCTAGAAAATCAATATGATCATCATATTTTGTAACATAATCTAAGAAACTACGATAACGATTATTCATATAATCCATTGCAAAATTATATATTGTTTTTTCATAAGGTTTATTTAGAGCTAAAGCAATCTCACCACCAGATAAATCAAGATCAACAATTAAA
Source organism: uncultured Bacilli bacterium (assembly GCA_947628245.1). Lineage (GTDB taxonomy): Bacteria > Bacillota_I > Bacilli_A > RF39 > UBA660 > Ventrenecus. The sequence continues at coordinate 5,146 of CANQZH010000019.1, forward strand.
ATGCGTTTTCCCATAACTTCGAAAACACCAGCTAAATTAAGCGTGGTAATAGTCTTTCCTACCCCACCTTTAGAAGAAAACATACATAAACTTTTGCCAATCTTTTTTTCCATCTCGTAACCTCTTCTATTCTCTAAATAATTATACCAAAGATGATTATTTTATACAACTAAAAAATACGGTCAAACCGTACCATATCATTATCTTTGAATTGAAATAATATTAAAGATAAATAAAATCCATATGCCCATTACTAAACTAGCTTTAAAGCGATACATTTCATAGATAGCTACCCCTTTATCAACTATAGATGTAATCCAAGCTTCTTGATATTTTGGCATTGTTTTACATACAGGAAACATATGGGACGCGATTATATTTTCTTGTTTATAATCTAAATCAAAATATTTCTTAGCATTTTCTAAAGCAATATCAGGATGAATTTTAAAGGTTTCTTTAGTTGTATAATTAATTGTATCAGTATCTTTATAAAAATCGTGTAAAAGAGCAGCTCTAGTAGCTCTTTCATAATCCATATTTAATTTTTTAGTTATATAATAGGTACCTTTCGCGACTCTTAAGCAATGTTGGTATCTACTAATTCCGTGATGTAATTCATCTTTTAAGTCGTTAAAAATACGGTTATTTAATATATCATTAGTAATATTTTGAAACTCATTTGCCTTTTTGATACTCATTTGTTTTTTTCACCTCGGACTATACCATTGTATCATAAACGTCAAAAAAATCAAGTAGAACTAATTTACTATATGCCAAATACTCTAATATATTACTTATAATAAAATTCTTCTAACCATTGGTTTTTCTTCAAATAATAAGGCTTCTTCACTATTAGCAAATTCCCTAATTTTTTCTAAATTTTCTTCTTCATTAAGTAATGTATAAACTTTAGATTGACCAATTTGATTATCTGAAAAACCTTTAATAATTGCATACTTGGCATTCATAAGTTGAATACGATAATTAGTAATATCTTCTAAAAATATTTTGCCATTAGGTATTATTGGATTGTCAACAATACAACCATTATAATTATTTTGTTCAGTACTTTTAATAATTCCATCAGTTATTAATTGACAATACAAATTTTGATTTTGATTTTTTCCTTTAAAAACATTATATTGATTATTTGGCGAATCATAATAAATATTTAAAGGATATTTACTTAACTGTTCAATTTTTAATCTTAAAGCAAATTCTTTAGCAAGTTTTTCAATTGCTCTTTGACATTCAATTGATTTATTTCTCAATTTTTGTTCTAATTTACTACATAATAATAAATCATTATCTTTAATTAAAATTATATCATTTTCAATAGCTTTAGTTAAAGAATTTTCTAAATCAATTTTATCATATCCAAATAATAAGCCAATACTATAAAATAAACTTTGATATTCTTCTAAACCGTAATAATAACGTAATTTTTTTAATAATTCAGTTCTATTAATACTATTAATACCTTCTAAAGTTAATAAAGATAAAAAAGTATTAGTAAATTCTTCTTCAGTAAAATAATTTTTCATAACCCACCTACCCTTATCATTATACTCATTTATTTACTTAAATGCAAATTTAAAACATATATTTTAATGGGAGGTATTTATGAATAATTTAAAAAATACTAAAATTTTAGGAATTGTTTTTATTTTTCTTTTATGTGTATTATTTCATTTTACTTATCAAATATGGCCTAATTCTCTTTTTAGTGTAATATTTCCGGTAAATGAAAGTATATGGGAACATATGAAATTAATTTTTAGTTCATTTGTTATTTATGGCATATTTGAATATTTAATAATAAGAAAAAAAGTTAAAGTTAACAATTATTTACTTAATTTATTTATAACGCCAGGACTAGCTATATTATTATATTTAACGATATATATTCCTTTATATTTTAAATATGGAGAGAATATGATAATTAGTATTGGGTTATTATTTATAATGATTATTATTGAAGAATTAATTAGTTATAATCTTCTTAAAAGTAAAGAAATTAGTAATGGTAAATTAATTGGTTTTATTGGTATTATTTTAATGTATTTTTTATTTAGTTATTATACTTATAATCCAACTGATAATTTCTTATTTTATGATATTTTAAAAAATGGTTATGGAATTTTACCAAATTAAAACGGACTTTTAACAAGTACGTTTTTATTTTTAACTCTAAATTGCGAGTTTGATATCAATTTGGTGCTCGTACTCGGACTTGAACCGAGACTTTCGCAAGAAAAATAGATTTTGAGTCTATCGCGTCTACCAATTTCGCCATACGAGCAAATAAAATTTGTACTATAAGTATAGCACAAATAAAATTATTTGACATTATTTTTTGCTTGTTTAATTGCAAATTGATTTAAATATTTATATCTTAAAATAAAGGATGCTATTAAAAAGACGATAGATGCTAATATTAAAGGAATAGATGCTACCCAAGTTGACCAATCAACATTATGATGAATATAATTATTAGTAATTATATAAAGGGCAAACAATACTCCAATTGTACCGGTTAAAGATAATCTAAATAATCTAATATTCATTATTTTTCCTTCATTACTACTATAATAAGTTTTTTTTAAGGCTTTTTTTTCTTCTTTACTCATTCTTTGATATTGATTTTTCATCTTCACCACTTCTTTATTAAAAGTATAACAATTATTTAAATTAAAAACAATAGCTTTATCCCATTATTTGACCACCATTATTATGAATTACTTGTCCTGTAACGTAACTTGAATCATCACTTGCTAAAAAGACAAAGGTAGGTGCTAGTTCATATGGCATTGCTCCTCTTGCCATTGCAGCATCAGCTCCTAAAGATGGGATTTTTTCTTTAACCCAACAAGCTGGTTGAAGTGGTGTCCAAAAATAACCTGGAGCAATCGCATTAACTCGAATATTTTTTAAAGCTAAATTTCTAGCTAAAGCTCTAGTAAATCCCACAATAGCTCCTTTTGAAGTAACATAATCAATTAACTGAGGTTCACCATAAAAGGCGGTTACAGAAGTTAAATTAATGATTGATGCCCCACTTTTTAAATAAGGTAAAACTTCTTTAGTTAAATAAAACATTCCATATACATTAACTTTCATTGTCCAATCAAATTGTTCATCACTTACGCAATCTAAAGTATCTTGTTGATATTGAACACCGGCATTATTAACTAAGATATCTATTTGACCAAAACAATCTAAGGTTTTACAAACAATTTCTTTACAAAATTCACGGTTAGTAATATCACCTGCTAATAAAAGACATTCTCCTCCTAAACTTTCAATATAATTTTTAGTATCAATTGCATCTTGATGTTCATCATAATAAGGAATAACTACTTTAGCACCTTCTTTTACAAAGGCAATTGCACAAGCTCGACCTAGTCCACTATCACCACCAGTAATAATGGCAACCTTACCTTTTAATTTATTGCTTCCTTGATAATTAGGATTATCAAAAATTGGTAAAGGATTCATAAGATATTCCATTCCTGGTTGTTCATTTTGAGATTGCTGTGGCGCTAAAATATCATATATTTTACTTTGAACTCCTTTATCTTTAAAATATTTATAGTAGGTATTCCCATACTTATAATCATAATCCATTTATAAGACCCCCTAAAATAATATATGTCAAAATTAAATTGGGGTTATACCTAAAAAAAACAGCTAATTACTTAGCTGAATTCTTCTTTAAAGATTTAAAACCAAAGATTAAACTTAATGAAGTAATAAATAGTAGAACAAGATATAAAACAAGATGATCACCAGTTTGAGGATTTTCTTCAGTTTCAACATTATTATTTACAGTTGAAGATGTTTGATTGTTTGTTGCTGGTTTCTCAGTTGAAGATGGTTTTTCTGTTGAAGTTTGATTATTAGTTGGTTCTTTATCTTGATTATTATCAGTATTTTCTGTTTTATCAGGGGTTGTTTCATTTGAATTATCTTGATTTGGTTTAGGATTTTCATCATTAGCAATATTAGAAGTTTCTTTTTTATTAACATCAAAGAAATTAACTGTATATTGAACTAATGCATCTTTTGCTGTAGCTTCTCTTGTTTTACTAACTTCTTGTAAACCAAATACTTCAACTTTATAAGATGTATTATCTATATATTGAGTACCCTCTACTGATGGTTGAACAAATATTAATTCATCACCACTTACTTGTAAAGTATTATCAGATTTTTTACATTCATAAGCTTTATTTGTTTTTAAATCTGTTACTTTAACAACAATTTTAGAAGCATCTTCATAATTTAATTTAGCTGTATTTAAAACAATATTCCAAGCAGATGTCTCGTCATATAAGATATTTGTTGGCATATATCCTGGTACTGGAAATGCTGTATAAGCTAAATCTGACGTGTTTTTAGATTCAGCTATATCGCCCATAGCAGTTGGTGCTACATAACCAAATTGTAATAAAGAATTTTCAGGATCTAATATTGCTCTTCGATGTCCAGTTGTATCAAATGTTTTTTCCGTTAAGTTATATCCTTCATCTAACCAACCAGTTATAGAACCAGTAGGAGTATATCCCCAAGCAATGATATTATGTTTAGGTGTTTTAGCAATTTGCCATAATTCATCACTCATTCCACTAGGTCTTTGACTATCATCTAAGAAATGTGCAAAATTATCTAATGAAATTCTTGCTAAAGCTCCAGCTTGTAAATCTTTACGATGTGTAGATACACCAGTTAATGGTTCAACACCTACTAACCAACGATAATAATTAGCCATTGTAGTCATAGCTTTGTGAGTGTCGGCTGTTAATTCTCCTTCATTATATGGAGCTGTTGTTACTGGGGCAACTTTATAATAAGTTGATGTTTTACCATTTTCATAACTACCAGTATTTTTAGTCTTGTTATATTCAGCGATGATTTGTTCCTTAGTTCTTGTCTTGTAAACCTCCCAATCATTGGCAATATAACTTTCAGCATTAACGGTATTTGCTAAGAATGGAACAGTGATTGCTGATACTAATATTGCCTTTTTCAAAATGTTAGTTTTCTTCATTTTTATCTTCCCTTTCCTATATTAATAATACCATTTCTATATTCTAGAAGCAAGTATTTTTTATGCAAAATAAAAACCCTTTATTTAAAGGGATAAATTTCAATATGGTGACCCGTACGGGATTTGAACCCATGAATGCATGCGTGAAAGGCATGTGTGTTCAACCACTTCACCAACGGGCCAAAATGGTGGGCCTGGGGGGACTTGAACCTCCGACCTCACGCTTATCAGGCGTGCGCTCTAACCAGCTGAGCTACAAGCCCATTTCGTCGTTGACTTCTTAATTCTATCTTATAACTCAAAATTTTGCAAGTCTTTTTTTAATTTTTTTACATAATTATGAGCAAAACGTTACAATTTACAGCCCCAAGTAAAAATAAACTAGATAAAAATAGAAAATCTAATTTTTTTAAATTAAAATAATAGT
>CANQZH010000020.1 GCA_947628245.1 uncultured Bacilli bacterium
ATTTTCCAACCATTTTTCTCAGCATAATAAGTATACATTCTAAGTAAATCACCAGCAAAAATGTTAGCTTCATCACCACCAGCAGCTCCTCTAATCTCCATAATAACATTCTTACCATCATTTTCATCTTTAGGAATTAATAATATTTCTAATTCTTTATTTAACTCCTCTAATTTACTTTCATTTTCTTCTAACTCTAACAAAGCCATCTCTTTTAAATCAGGATCATTTACTAAACTTTTAGCCTCTTCAATATCTTCTTCACATTTTTTTAATTCTTGATACTTATCCACAATCTCTTTTAAATCACTTTGTTCTTTACTTAAACTCTTAACTTTATTAAAATCACTCATAACATCAGGATCCATTAATAAAGTAGCAATTTCATTATATCTATTTTCAATACTTCCTAATCTTTCTTTCATAACTCACCAATTAATTTTCTTCATCATCTTCATCAATAACAACTAAATCTTTTAAATCATCGTCATCATCATCTTCATCTGAATCTTCATCATAAAAATCATCTTTTTCTTCTTCATCATCTTCATCATTATCAATAATTTCTTCATAATCGTCATCATCATCTTCAATAACAACTTTTTCACTATGTTTAGTCTTTAAATCCCAATAACCATTAGCTAGTTGAATAAATCTTTTATCAGTAGTTAAAACCTCAAAAAAATCCGCAATTAAAGAAGCATAAGCATCATCACTTAACTCTAATATTTCACATACTTTCTTAAACAAATCCCCAATCTTCATCTTTTTCTTTTTCTCTTCTAATATTAAATAAGCAACATCATCATAATCTAATGCTTCTAATTCTTCTTTAGTATAATCTTTTAACTTTTTCATCTAAATTCTCCTTACATTTTACTTGGAATTTTAATAACTAATAAATCCAACAAAGTCTTAATAATTTTAGTTGTTAAACTTAATAGCAAAATCCAATCTTCTTTTTTATTTTCATCTTCTAAATTATTAATATGATTCTTTTCATAAAAAGTATTTAATAAAACACATAATTCATATAAATAATTAGCTAAAATAGAAGGTAATCGGCTTAAAAACGTATAATTCATTATTGAATCTAATTCTAATAATTTCATTCTTAATTCCCGATCTTGATTATTATATATGTTTTCACTTAACTTGTCTATACTTCCACGATTATTTATTAAAATTTTATTAGCTCTTAAATAAGTATAAAGAATATAAGGTCCTGTTTTCCCAATAACATCTGAAAATTTTTGAATATCAAAAATATATTCTTTTTCTCGATTATTTTGTAAATCAGCAAATTTAATAATTGAATTAGCCAAAATATCTAAATCATTTTCCTTAATATTAATATTATCTTCTCTTTTATTTTTAAATATTTCTTTACAATCTTTAAACAATTCTTTTAATTTAGGAGTATTCCCCTCTCTAGTTTTATAAGGTTTACCATCACTACCATTAATAGTTCCAAGCCCTAAAAACTCTAAATCAATTTCTTTTAATTCATCAATCATTTTACTAACTCTAAAAACCTGCGTAAAATGAAGAGCTTGTCTAGCATCCGCAACATAAAGAATTTTATTCGGATTAAAATCTTTCTTTCTTTGTAAAATTGTTGCTAAATCAGTAGTCCCATATAAATAAGCTTTATTACTTTTTTGATAGATAAAAGGTGGAATATCAGTTTTATCATTTTCACTTGCCACATCTACAACTAAAGCCCCATCACTAAGCATTAATAAATTTTGTTTATTTAGTAAATCAGTTAATGAAGGAATATACTTATATGCATCAGACTCTCCATACCATAAATCAAAACTAACATCTAAATAATCATAATTACTTTTAATATCTTCTTTACTAATTTCTAAAATTTTCTTAAAGTATTGTTGATATTCTTCATTACCATCTTGTAATTCTTTAGTAATATTAGCACACTCATTTTTAATTTCTTCATTACTTTTACATAAACTACTCATCTTTGGATATATCATATCTAATATTGAAATTGTAATATCATCTACTAAAACATTTTCTTTTTTAAGACCATAAATAACTTGTCCAATTTGTAAACCATAATCACCTAAATGAACATCAGATATTACATCTTGATTCATATATTTTAAAATTCTTTTAATTGATTCACCAACAATAGCTGGTCTTAAATGCCCAACGTGTAAAGGTTTAGCAACATTAGCCCCTCCATAATCAATTACAATCTTTTCTTTTACAGGCATCGTAATATTAAACTTAGAATCACTAATCATTTCATTTATTAAAGAATTAATATAACTATCACTTAAAGTAAAATTAATAAAACCACCAACACATAGAATTTTATCTAAAATACTTAAATCATTAATTTCTTTAAACTTATCAACAATTATATTACCAATTTCCATCGGACTTTTATGTAAAACTTTAGCAAGTTTAAAACACCCATCAAATTGATAATCCGCTAAATCAGGACGATTAGACTTAATAACTTTTACTTCATCTAAAGAATAGCCTAAACTATCTAAACACTTAACTAACATTTCATCTAGTATTTTCATATCAATCAATCCAATCTATTTTAAAACATATATTACAATCATCAGTATCAATAAAATAATCTAAAACAATTTCATCTTCATTAACTGTAAAACTACACTTTAAAACTGGTATATCTAAACTATAATTCTCCAACTTCAAAGTAAGTATACATTTTTTATTAAAAAAATCAAGTAAAAATAAATATTCATCATTTTCTCTTTTAAAAGTTTGTAAGTTCTTATCAACCATATGATTCATTCCATCTAAAGTAAAACTTAAACAATCATTATCATTTAAAACTTTAACTTTTTTCTTAAAAACCAAATCATCACCTTTATATAAAGAAACGTTCATAACCCACCTCTTATTTCCGAACCAATATATCATAAAGCATTTAAAATTGCAATTTTTTTAGATAATTTCCTTTAATAAGTATAAATTAACTTTATAATTCCAATACTAATCATAGGTGACAAAGGCAATGAAAAAACTTAAACTTTTTTTTAAAATATCATTTTTTGTTTTTCTATCTTTTCTTGTTTTATATATTGGAATCTATGTATATGCCTTTTTTTCACCTAAACTTGAATTAACAAACCTTGGCAAAGTTTTTATATATGATCAAAATGAAAATATGATTTATCAAGGATCAGGCTCTAGTGACTGGATAAGTTTAGATGATATTTCTACTAATCTTAAAAATGCCGTTATAAGTGTTGAAGATAAAAATTTTTATTCTCATCACGGTTTTGATTATCTAAGAATTATCAAAGCATTTCTATCTTTAATCAAAAATCAAAGCATCACCGAAGGTGCATCAACAATATCTCAACAATACATTAAAAATATGTACTTAACTTTTGATCAAACTTGGTTTAGAAAAATTGAAGAAGCATTCTTAACAATTGAACTGGAAGTTCACTATTCAAAAGATAATATTTTAGAAGGCTACTTAAATACCATTAACTATGGTGAAGGAAACTACGGTATTGAAGATGCAAGCCGTTACTATTTTAATAAAAGTAGTAAAGACCTAACTCTAGAAGAAGCCATAATGCTTGCCGGAATTCCTAAAAATCCTAGTAACTTTAACCCCGTAAGCGATTACGATGAATGCATCAAACGCGCTAAAATAGTAGCCAAAACAATGGTTAAAAACGGATACCTTACCGAAAAACAAGAACAAAGTTTATTTCAAAACAAAATTGAAATTTATGGTAAAAGAACCCAAAATAATAGCCAAATGATAATGTACTATCAAGATGCCGTTTTAAATGAACTAGAACAAATCAAAGAAGTTCCAAAATCATTAATGGAATCCGGTGGTCTAAAAATTTATACAGCATTTGATATGGATGCTGAAAAAACAATGGAAGAAAACATTTTAAATGAAATGGGTAATCAAGAAGAATTAGAAGTAGCAAGTATGATGATTAATCCCCAAACAGGAGGAATAATGGCTTTATCTGGCGGTCTAAACTACGCTAAAAGTCAATACAACCGCGCTACTCAAGCTAAAAGACAAGTTGGAAGTACAATGAAACCCTTTTTATACTATGCTGCTTTAGAAAATGGTCTAGTTTCATCTTCTTTATTTAAAAGTGAAGCCACAACCTTCAACTTTGCAAACAACCAAACCTATTCTCCCAATAATTATAATCAAATATATGCCAATAAAGACATCACAATGGCCGCTGCCATAGCTTATTCTGATAACATCTATGCCGTCAAAACCCACCTCTTTTTAGGAATGGAAGCCTTAGTTAACACAGCCAAAAAAGCCGGCATCAAAGAAGATTTACCAGAAAACCCTAGTCTTGCTCTTGGCACAACTGAACTTAGTATGTTAGATTTTGCAAGAGGCTATCAAACATTAGCTAACAACGGTGATAAAATGGATCTTTTCTTTATCTCACGTGTAGAAGATTTAGAAGGAAACATTTTATATAAAAGGAAATTAAAACACGACTATGTCTTAAATAGTAACGATTGCTTTATCTTAAATGAAATGTTAACAAGTACCTCTAATAGTGCATTTAATGATTACACAACACCAACAGCTCTATCCCTAGCTAGTAGAATGTCAAGAAAATATGCTTTAAAAACTGGAACAACCCTTACCGATTCTTGGAGTGTAGGTTATACCCCTAACCTTCTAATGCTTGTTTGGATAGGTAATGATGATGCAAACGAAATAAATAATAAAGCTAGTCAATACGGTAAAGAAATATGGTTAAATACAATGGAAAATTACTTAGAAAATAAAGAAGAAAACTGGTACCAAACCCCAACTAATGTTATAAGTGTTGTAAAAAACGCCATCAATGGTGAAACAGACTTAAGTACTAAAAATAATACCCTATTTTACTACGTCAAAGGAAGTGAATATACCAATGAAAAAAGTAACTAAAAAACAGTTACTTTTTAATATTAATCGTAATTTGATAATTACCATCTAAATCAATCTCATCTAAACTAATAGTAAAACCTCTATTCTCTAAAGTCTTAACAAATTCTCTAACATCATTAATAGCCGATTTCAAATCCATTCCAGCATCCTCTTTTTGTTTTTCTTCAAAATCAGGAGCTAAAGTATTAATCATATCAACAGGATCAATAATATTTTCATCAGTCTTAGGTGCAACTTCAATAATATTATTATCAACATTACTATTTTCATTAAAAAATAATGGACTAACATTATTAGTAGGTTCAACATCAAAATCTTCTAATACCTCAATTTCATTATTAACTGGATTTTCAATATTAAACTTTACTTCATCATTCTCCGGTTCAACATTCATCGTCATATTAGCAGCTTCATCTTCTAAGAAATTAAAAAATTTATTAGGAACTTTAGGAGGATTAGAAACATCACCATTACTAGAATCATCACTTTCAACATTATCTTCCTTAATATCTAAAACCGGTTCATTAACATTTTGTTCAACACTAGGCATCTCCTTAGAATCCCCACCTTTCAATTTCTTTAATTCTAAATCTAACTGTCTAACTGTCATTCTCTTAGCAATAATCTTCTTTAACCATTCATTTTGTTCTTCAACAGGTAATGATAGTAAAGCCCTAGCATGTCTTTCACTAATCTTTTCTTCTAATAAAGCATTTTGAACTTCTTCACTTAAATTTAATAAACGCAACTTATTAGCAATAGTACTTTGACTAACACCCATCTTTTCCGCTAACTGAGTTTGATTTAAATAACCTCTATCTAAAAGATTTTTATAAGATTTAGCTTCTTCAATCGAAGTTAAATTTCTTCTTTGAATATTTTCAACCAAAGCAATTTCCGCACTTTGATTATCATCTATATTAGATATAATAGCCGGAACAGTCTTCAAACCAGCCATTATACTAGCCTTATAACGACGTTCACCCGCAATTATTTCGTATTTATTACCTAACCTTCTTAACACTAAAGGTTGAATAATCCCGTGCTGTTTAATTGACTCAGACAATTCTTTTAAACCTTCCTCATCAAAAGCTAAACGAGGTTGAAAACGATTAGGTATAATATCTTCTATTAAAATTTGTTGAATATTTTCTTCAGTATTCACAAAATATCACCCACTTCTTTACTCTATAACTTATTCTATCAACTTTTTCAAAAGTTTTCAATCACTTTTTATAAAGAACTAAAAATAGACAAACAACAGTAAATTTACACAAAGCAAAAATCAAAAAATCAAAAATTATATTTATAGTATATACAATGTCTATAAAACATTCATTAAAATAATAAACAAATTCAATAAAAATTTATTGTAAACAAAAAAACTAGAATATTCTAGTTATTAGTCTTAATTTTAAAACCTAAATAAAAGCCCATCACAATTACCGCACAAAGAATTATAACAACAACAGCACTATCATTAGGCTTTTCATCATTTCTTGTTGCTAAAACATCAACAACATCATAAGGTTTTTCAGCATCAACTAATTCAGATAAAGCTGATAGAATATATTCATCATCATCACTTGCATAACCATCAAAAGTTTCTTCTCCAATAACTAAATAAGGATAACTGCTTGGATTAAAATCAAATAAAGCTCCAATCTTTTTATAATAATTCCAATTATCAGGATTATTAGTTACTTCATAAACAACAACATTAACATCATAATCATCAATAACTGAATCTAAAAAAGTAATTAAACGATTACAATAAGTACAACCCTCTCCTCTAAATAAATAAACATTAGGTAAAGATTCACTATCTTCTTTTTCCTTACTTACACAATCAATTTTCTCACTTTTACAAGCATCTAATAACGATTCACTCCTAACCTCAGCTTTAATTCCACCAATAAGCAAACAAAAACATAAGAAAGTAAATATAACTTTTTTCATAAACAAACTCCTTCCATTAAAAGTATAACACAACTTAAACAAAATAACATATTTAGCCTAATAATTTCACCTAAATTTCAGATTAAATACCATATAGCAAAATTTACATTCCTTTTAATATATTTTCTTTTTCTTCATAAACATCATTTAATAATCCTTGTTCTTTAAGTATAACATTATTTAATTCCATAATTTTATTTTGTAACTCATTCAACCACACAGAATTAAACATATCATATTGTTGCATAAATTGATTGCTTTCTTCAATCTTTGATGGAACTTGTTCTATTGTATTACATTTAAAACGTGATTTAATATTATCTTGCATTGTTATTAATTGCTCATTTAACATTTCAATTTTCTCTTTACTATAATCAATTAATTTTCTTAAGCTTTCAACATCTTCAATATAATTTCTTAATTTATTATCATTACTTTGACGTTCCTTTTCTTTCTCTACTTCAAATTTATATTGTTCTTCTTGATCTCTATTAGTAAAATATTTCAATTTCTTCTTTTGCTCTTTAATTTTCTTTCTATTTAATAAAGGATGTTTAGATAATTCATTAACATTCATACTAATTTCTTCAAAAGCTTTTTCATATTCTTTATGTTCAAGTGTATCACTATATTGCTTTTCTAAATTAATACGATTTAACATTTCAATTTCACTTTCCAATTTTTTTAATTTCAATTCCAATTCCATTTTAACTTCTTTTTCTTTACTTATTTCATCCATTAATTCTTGATAATCTTGTTTTATTATATCAAAGAAAAATTTATTAGAATCAATTTCACTATAATAATGATATTTTTTTTCTAATAATGATCTTTGCTCAAATTCAGTAACTAATTTTTTATATTCAGTTTCATATCCTGATAAATCATTTTTAATTTCTTTTTCTCTAGAATTAATAGAACTAATTAATCTAGAAGAAAGATATTTTGCAATTGTTATTAAACTTAAAGATTCCATACTATTAATTTCATTCATCATTTCATCTGTTACATCAATTTTCTGCAATATATCGATAAAATTTTCAAAGCCTTCAAACATTCCCGATATTTTATCTTTATATAAATATAATTGTTTTAAATTATTTAAAATAAAACCTCGAGCTTTACCAGCAAGAACATCATCTAAATTATATTTATAATTTTTTCTTAATATATATTTAATTTCATCTTTATTAAATTTTCCATTAAATAATTCATCAGGATTAGTCTCAAAAGGAGAAAGCATTTCTCTATTACGTTCAAATATTTCTTTAATCATCTTTTCATCATATTTTCCAAATTGTTTTAATCTATCAAATTGTTCAAAAAAATAATCAAATCTATCTAACATATTTTCTTTTATTACATATGCATTAGGATTTATCTTTAATTGAATACTATTTAATAATTTAAGTTTAGCTTCAATTAAATCTTTACCCTTTTTCATTTTTAAAACATCAAAACTATAAATTTTTAAATTAGGAAAAGATTCTTTCAATTTTTCAGCTGATATTTGATTCCAATTAAACTGTTTTGAACCATCAGTAAAACAAAATATTCCAATAGGCAAAAAGGCATTTAAAACAATCTCATTATATGTCTTTTTACCATTACCATTATTCAAATTTTCTTCTTTTTGCCTTTTAGTTTCAGCTATTACTTTTTTAGGATGATCAATTTTAGGAACTGAACTATAAAATAAAATAGCTTCATCATTATTAACATAATTATTTACATACATATCCCTACTACTTGCTAAAGCAATATTATTAGGTGCAAAAATAAAACCATATCCACCTCTATACGTATCAGTTAAATCAGGTGTATATAAAGATGCCGAAATATAATTACTATAAAATCCTCCATCAAATTTAGTCGAATTTGTACTATGACCTATAAAGCAAAAATTATCATCATTCATATCCTCAAGACTTAAAAAATAATTATTCCATTCTTTTAATATCATATTTTGAACTTGAGTAATCATTTCTTTCATTTTATTCGTATCTCTAGAAATAATAGCTTTATCATATTCATTTACCCAATTATTAATTGATACATCATCCATAAAATATTTCATATTATCCACATAATCATTTTTAGCATTAATTAAATCACGAATTAAATAATATTTTTTTTCTTCCCTATCTATATCATTAATAACAACCAATAAACGAGCAAGAACATCATCATTCAAATTTTCATAAACATTTTCTTCTCTTTTATTTTCAGGATATAATTCATTAAACTTTTGAACTAATGAATTTAAAGTAGAAACATCAAAAGAAATATCATTATCCTCATTAGGTAAATATTTTAATCTAATTATCGCTTTAGATAAAATATCATTCATTCTAATTCTAAAATCAAAAGGATCAAATTCATTAGTTAATTGCTTTTTTTCATTATTAAAAGATACATCATTTTTAGACAAATTTTTTATTATGTCTAGAATTTGTGGAGAAACAATAAACTTTTTTTTCTCATCATTATATACAATAGAATTATTCGTCATATTTTCTCCTTCCCTAACATCAAAATATCATTTATTATAAATAATATATTTACCAATTTTTTTGAAGTTCAAAATCTTTAGCATATTATTAATTCCCCATTATTTGTTTCAAACCAATCAGCTAATTTTTTAACATTTTTACCTTTTAGTTTATCTAAAACATTATCCATAATTTCAATTTCTTGTTTGCTAAATAAGGTTTACACATAGGTTTAAATAATATTTTGTCTTCTTCATCATTTACCATTTCCAAATAATTTTGTTTTACTAACAAATTTAAAATTTCATCTTTATTATCAAAAATTGGTCCATAAGTACCATATGCTGTAATAGGTTTAGAATATTCTTTAAATGATTGAAAATCTATTGAAAATTAACATCAAATTAATCAAATTATATTCTATAATATTATTGGTGTCAATTGTCCCCTTTAATATTAGGCGTAAATATTTACACATTTTTGAATATAATAATGTGAATAATTAGTAAAAATGTCTCTATTTTTTAAACAAATAATTAGTGAAAATGTCTCTATATGAATATTATTTATTGACAATAGGCAATGGTATGATAGGCTTAGATTTGCCAGTTGGCTTAAATGCTAACTGGCTCAAGCCATTAAAATAGCTTTTTCACTTTTATCTAACATATTATTTATTAAATCATTATCCAGATTTATCCTCCTAAAAAAATATTTGTTCATATTGTACCATAAAATTTAAAAAAAAGAATGTTAACATTTATCTATTAACATTCTATCATTTATCTGTTTTTATAAATGCAGCACAATCATTTTCCACAACAATTTTTGTACTTTCTACCACTTCCATATGCTCTATTTTTTCCTAGACTATCAATATTATTAGTATTTATACCTTGCTTTCAAAAAATGAGAAAATCTTCAACATTCGTTTACCAACTAAATTATATAATTTTTTTATTGTTCAATCAACTTATTCTCATTAACTTGTTTTTGTAACAATTCTAAATCTTTAAGACTTTTATTATCTTTTAATGCTTCCATTTGTCTTCTTGCTGAATTGTTTAATCTAATAAGTCTTTCTCTTTGAGGGACTTTTTC
>CANQZH010000021.1 GCA_947628245.1 uncultured Bacilli bacterium
GAGTAAATCCAAATAATTACGTAGAATTTAATGGTGAAAAATGGCGAATAATAGGGTTAGTAAATGTAAAGACAGCAACAGGAGTAGAACAAAGAATAAAAATAATCAGAACAGATGGAGTAGAAAGTCAAAAAGATTTTCAAGAAACAAATTATGGATATGCCTGGGATAAATATCCATCACCATATAGCAATAATTGGACAACAAGTAAATTAAAAGATATGTTAAATGGAATATATTATAACAGTGAAAGTGGAGAATGTTATACAGGAAGTATTTTAAGTGCAGCATATCAAAATACCTGTAATTTTAGTACAGTGGGAAATATACCAAAAGGGTTAGATGAAGAAGCAAGACAAATGATAGATAGTGAAGTAATATGGAACATTGGAGGAAGTAGCAGTACTAATGATGTAACAGTTGGAATGTTTTATGAAAGAGAGAGAGGAACAAGTACAGGAAGTAGTAACACGTATCCAAATGTATGGACAAAAGAGAATGACGAGACATATCATAAAGGAATAGGACTAATGTATCCAAGCGATTATGGTTATGCAACAAATGGAGGAGAAAAAGGAAGAGAAGGATGTTTTGAAGAAGTATTAAGGAATTGGGGTACGGGTGAATATCAAAGTGAATGTGCAAATAATGATTGGTTAAAACCAAGTAGTGGATATTATTGGACTTTATCACCGTATTCTTCAGATACAGACTATGCATTCAATGTCGTTGTTGCTGGATCTGTTGCTGGGTTATGTAATATTTATGGCGCACGCGGTGTGAATCCAGTTGCTTATTTATCAATCTCAACTACAATCTATGACGGGGATGGAACTTTTGATAATCCATTTCTCCTTCGAAATGCTAGTTAAATTTTCTTCACGTCAAAATACGCATTTTCCCGTGCGTATTTTCTTTTTCTATAGTATAATTTTAATAGGTGATATATTTTGACGAATCCTTTAGTTAAAAATATTTTAAAAACTTTAGAGAAAAATGGTTTTGAAGCATACTTAGTTGGTGGAGCTGTTCGTGATTATTTACTTGGTCGTAAAACTAATGATTTTGATATAGCTACTAATGCTTTACCTAGTGATTTAATTAAAATCTTTGGTTCTCCTTTAAAACAAGTTGAATATGGTTCTTATAATTTTAAACAAAAAGGTTTAAATGTAGATATTACTACATATCGTATAGAACATAACTATACTAATCGTCATCCTAAAATATCTTATAGTCAAAATTTATTACTTGATGCTAAAAGAAGAGACTTTACAATTAATGCTATTTATCTTAGTCGTAATAATAGTAAAATTGATCCTTATAATGGTATAGAAGATTTAAAAAATAAAAAAATAGTTTGTATTGGTAATCCTTTAGAAAAATTAGAAGAAGATCCTTTAAGAATTCTAAGAGCTATTAGATTTGCTAGTTTATTAAACTTTACAATTGATGATACTTTAAATAAAGCTATTTTTACTAAGAAAGAATGTCTTTTAAATTTAAGTAAAGAACGAATTAAAAAAGAATTAGATGGTATCTTTCTTGCTAATGGTTTTACTTTATTAAGGTATTATGAATTAGATAAATTATTAGATTTAGATTTAAATAATATAGTATATGTTTCTGATTTAGCTGGTTTATGGAGTCAAATTAAAACTAATACTAATTATCCTTTAGAAAAAGAAGTAAAAAATAATATAAAAATTATTACTAATATAGTTAATTGTGGTAAAATAAAACCGTATGACATTTATGAGTATGGTTTATACCTTATTTATGTCTGTGCTGATATTTTAAAAATCAATCGTAAAAAGATTGATAGTATGTATCATAAAATGCCCATTAAAAATTTTAAAGATTTAAAAGTTAATGGTAAAATTGTTGGATTAGTAACTAATTGTGAAAATAATGAAATTAAAGTTATTTTAAAAGAAATTGAACAATTAATTTTAGATGGAAAATTAAAAAATAATCGAAAACAAATAATAAAATATTTAGAAAGAAGGAGATAATATGCCACTACTAGAGATATTAGGTGAAAAACGTTTTACAGTTTCAACTCATTTAATTAAAGTGGCAATATCTCTAAATTTATCTTTAACTGAATTTTTATTATTAATGTATTTTGAAGATGCAACTGATAAAACTTTTGATGTTGATAAAATTTCTAATATTTTATCATTAGATGAAAAAAGTATTTTAAGTGCTTTTAATAAATTACTAAATTTAAATTTAATAAAAATGGAAACTAGTAAAGATAATGCTAATCGTCATTGTGAAATTATTAGTCTAGTACCTATGTATAAATCATTAGTTGAACAAAAAAATGCTATCAAACAAGAAGAAGTTAAACAAAATATTTTTGAAGTATTAGAAAAAGAATTAAATCGTAGTATTAGTCCAATTGAATATGAAATTATTAATGCGTGGTTAGAAAAAGGTACTAGTGAAGAAATGATTTTAGGGGCGGTTAAGGAAGCTGTTTATAATGGAGTTAGTAGTTTAAGATATATTGAAAAGATTATTTATGAATGGAATAAAAAGGGATATAAAAATATGAATGATGTAAAGAAAGGATTAGAAAATCGAACAAATAAAAAAAATAAAGAATTGTTTGATTATAATTGGTTAGATGAAGAATAAGATTGAAGATATTTTAAATTATTTAGATGAATTATATGAAAATCCTCGATGTGAGTTAGAGTATCAAAAAGATTATGAACTATTAATTGCTACTGTTTTATCAGCTCAATGTACTGATAAAAGAGTTAATATGGTTACTAAAGAATTATGGGAAAAATATGATCTTTACTCCCTTAGCAAGGAAAAACCAAAAAAGATTGAAAATATTATAAGACCTGTTGGTAGCTTTACTAAAAAAGCTAGTTATTTAATAAGTATAGCTAAGAGTTTAATAAAGGATTTTGATGGAAAAGTACCTAATAATCGGGAGTATTTAGAAAGCTTACCTGGAGTAGGTCGTAAAACTTGTAATGTAGTTTTAGCTAATCTTTTTAATGTCCCTGCTATCGCGGTTGATACTCACGTTGAAAGAGTAAGTAAAAGGCTTGGACTTGCCTATCCTAAAGATGATGTTTTAACAGTTGAACAAAAACTAATGAAAAAAATTCCTAAAAAAAGATGGAGTAAATTCCATCATCAAATGGTTTTATTTGGTCGTTATAAATGTTTAGCTAGAAATCCTTTATGTGAAAATTGCCAATTAAAAAATTATTGTAAATATTATAAAAGGATGATTAAAGATGGAAAAGTATCGTGAAATAGAAAGAAGTATTATTAAAAAATATCGTAAAGAAATATGGTCTAAATTTATTAAAGCTGTTAATGATTATGAATTAATTAAAGATAATGATTGTTTAATGGTTTGTATAAGTGGTGGGAAAGATTCATTTTTACTTGCTAAATGTATTGAAGAATTAAAAAGACACGGCAAGATAAAATTTGAAGCTTTTTATGTTGTTATGAATCCGGGCTATAATAAAGAAAATATTGAATTAATTAAAGATAATGCTAAATTATTAAATGTTCCTATTAAAATATTTGAAACTGATATTTTTAATGTTGCTAATAATTTATCGCCTAAAAGTCCTTGTTATTTATGTGCTAGAATGAGAAGAGGACATTTATATAATAAGGCTAAAGAATTAGGATGTAATAAAATTGTTTTAGGTCATCATTTAGATGATGTTATTGAAACAACCCTTCTATCAATGTTTTATGGTTGTGAAGTAAAAACAATGTTACCTAAATTACATAGTGATAATTTTAAAGGTTTAGAACTTATTAGACCCCTATATTTAGTAAAAGAAAGTTCTATTATTAACTGGGCAAGTTATAATAATTTAAAATTTTTAAATTGTGCTTGTCAGTTTACTGAAAAAAATGAAAGTAATAGTAAAAGATTAGAAATGAAAAAATTAATTAATGAATTAAGAAAAATAAATCCTGATATTGATTATAATATTTTTAAAGCTTTAGATAATATTAATTTAAATTGTGTTTTAGGTTATAAAAAAGATAATAAATATGCTAGTTTTTTAGACTATTATGATTAACTTTCCTTTGAAAAATCTGCATTTTAGGGTCAATATTCCTTTGAAAAATCTGCAACTTTGGGCCAATATTCCTTTGAAAAATCTGCATTTTGGCTTAAAATAGGCAAAAAATATTGACTTTTCCAATATTTGGTTATATGATATTGACAGGATAGTGATAAAAATGTTAGAAAGAAAAGTAATGAATGATTTATTAAACTGGAAAAAAGAAAAAAACAAAAAGTGTTTAATAGTTGAAGGAGCAAGACAAATTGGCAAAACTTATATAATAAATGAGTTTGGCAAAAAAAATTACAAATATTTTGTTGAAATTAATTTTTTTGAAAATGAAGATTATAAAGAAATATTTAATGGTTCATTAAATGGTAAGGATATTGAAAGTCAAATAAGACTTAGAGTTTCAGGTGCTAAAGATATGGTTCCCGGTGAAACTTTGATTTTTTTAGATGAAATTCAATTTTGTCCCAATGCTATGACTGCTTTAAAGTTTTTAACTATTGATGGAAGATATGATTATATTGCCTCAGGTTCTTTACTTGGCTTAAAAAATAAAAATGTAAATTCTTATCCAGTAGGGTATGTAACTCATTTAAAAATGCATTCTTTAGATTTTGAAGAATTTTTATGGGCAATGGATGTTCCCAAAAGTAGTATTTCTGAGTTAAAAAATAATTTCTTAACTAAAACTCCTGTTCATCCTTCTACGCATAGTGTTATGCTTGAACATTTTAAAAACTATATTATAGTCGGAGGAATGCCTGAAGTTGTCAATTCTTTTGTTGAAGAAAAAAATTATAATAAAGTTTTAGAATTACAAAAAGATATAATTAGAAAATATGAAGATGACATTCAATTATATGCAAGTAATAATGAAAAAACGAAAATCCGTTCTTGCTTTCGTTCAATACCTAAAAATTTAGCTCAAGATTATAAAAAATTTAAATATTCAAATGTTGAACCAAATGGAACATTTAGAAAATTTGCCGGTTCATTAGAATGGCTTTATGATGCTGATATAATTAATTATTGTTATAATTTATCAATACCAGAATTACCTTTAGAAGGAAACTCTAAAAATGATGTTTTTAAAATTTATATGCAAGATACAGGATTATTAATGGCTATGTTAGAAGATGGTTCCCAAAAAGATGTTTTAGATGGTAATTTAGGAATATATAAAGGGGCTATATATGAAAATATAATCGCTGATATTTTTTCTAAAAAAGATAAAAAATTATATTATTTTGAACATAATAGCACTTTAGAAATTGATTTTATTATAAGATATGAAAATGAAATAGTCGGAGTAGAAGTAAAAAGTGGAGATAACACAAAATCTAAATCACTTCAATCATTACTTAAAAATTGGAATGTTAATAAAGGAATAAGATTATCAACCAAAAATATTGGTAGTACAGATAATATTGATTGTTATCCAATATATATGGCTATCTTTTTATAGAATAGGATAAAAACTATTCTTTATTTTTTAATTTAATTGTAAAAATTATTAATATTAAAATAACAAAAATTAATAAAATAATTGGTAAATAATAATAAATTTGTAAGGCTAAACTATAATATATTCCTAAAAATATTGATAAACCAAAAACTAATAATAAAATTAAACTAAACCAAATATTTTGCCCTTTTAAAGGCAATTTTTCTTTTATTGAATTCATACTAATACTTAAAACCATAAATAAATCAAATAAAGTAGCTATAGCAAAAATATTTTCAACTTTTTCAATAAAATTTAAAATCTTAATAACTTTTAAAATCATATATTCAGGATAACGATATATATTAATTAAATTAGGACCTAAAATTCCAATTATTAAAGTACCCATCATAATAATTGTTAAATTGGCTAAAAAATAATATTTAGGTAAATGATTATCCGTATTAGGAATTAAAATCATAAAAATTAAAGGGGCTGTACTATAAGCAACATAATAAATAGATGCTTGAAATAAATGAAAGATATCAGTAGTAAATATTGGTAAATAATTTTTAGTATCTACATATCCAGTTAAAGTTACTAAAGCAATAATAACCATAAATAATGAAATATACATTAAAATATTTCCAACTCTTCCAATAGTTGTAAAACCCTTCTTACAAATTCGAAAAACTAATAACAAAGCTGGTAATAAAATAAACCAATGAGGTGATTTAACTAAAAAGAAATTAGAAGCTAAAGTTTGAAAAATAAATAAAATTTCAATACCTACAATTATTGCAAATAAGCCAATTAAAATTTTTAATAATAAATTACCTTTTTCTTTTAAAAAACAATTATTTTGATATTTCTCTTTTATTCTAGCAATATACCAAACTAAAAATAAAGATATTATATTGCCAATTATAAAACTAATCCAAGCATCTTTACCAGCTATATTAAATAGAAAAGAAAAGCCAAAACCAATAAAGAAAACTCTTGTTAAAAAATATACATAAGCAAATGTCATTCTTTTTGTCATTTTGTATCCACCCCAAATATTACACCATTTTTATCTAATAAAACTTTTACTTTACTTGTTACTTCTAATTCATACCAATTTTTTAATTCTTTTTTATTCTTAAGATAATAAGCATTTTGAATAGCTAAAACATCACTTTTTAATAATTTAAAATAATTAACGGTTTTATTTAAATCTTTTTCTAAAATATTAGCAAACTTTTTTTCCAAGTCTGAATATATCTTAGCATCTTTAAAATTATAACCACATTCATCATCCATAATATTAGCTTTAAACTTAGAATTAATCTTAATATTTTTATCATCAACTTCTAATTTAGTATCATCACTATCATATAAACTAATCGTTAAACTTTTATTTTGATCATTTTCACAAGGTAAACTAACATAATAATTAGTACTTTCATTATTAATTAATTGTAGAGTAGCCGATTCTTTTTCATTTAAAGTTTCAATCATTTTATATCTATTAAAAACGGCTAAACCATCTATTTTAACTTTCTTTTCATCACTTAGAGAAATTACATTTAAATAAGCATCTTGATAATCACTAAATAATAGTTTTAAAAATTTTTCAAAATTAATATTAGCCGAGATACTTTCTTTAAAATTATTATAATCAATTAAACCTTCAATAGAAGTTGATACAACGGGACTATCTTCACTTGTTGAAGATAAAATATCTTTAGCGGTTACTTCTTTACTAATAACTGGATAAAAAACATTTCTTGTATTAGGATCTCTTATTAAATAATCAATAATATTTTCTAAATGATTTTTAGCAATATCTTCACTAAAAACTACAACTTTTAAATGGGCTAAATAAGCATCTTTATTTAAACTAAATAAGGCTTTTTGATAGGCCATTGAAAAAGATTTATCGCTTCCTTCAATTAAATAACTTTTATTAGGCGAACCACCACTTTGTTCAGAACCACTTTTTTGACTATTTAAAACTTCAAAATTAACAACATATTCATCATTTTGATAATCAATTCCAAGACCTACAATAATTGCTCGATCATTTAACTCTTGATAATCATAACAACCTGTTAAACAAATCGTAAAAATTAATAGAATAAGAATTTTTTTCATAACTTGCTCCTTTGTTTAGTAATATTTTTCTTAGTTAACATTGGACTACGATTGTCATCTTTATTAATTTTGGTTTTAAATAAATATTTATGTAAGTAATTTTTTTCATAAGGCGACAAAGGGAAAAAGTAAGGTTTTCCTAAAGAAGTTATTTCAGTTACATAAACTAGAAAATAAATAAAGGCAATTATAATACCATATAGACCAAATAAAGTGGCTAAAACTAAAAATAAAAATCGCCATTGTCTCAAGGCATTCGTAACTTCTTGATCAGTAAAAATTAAACTAGTAATAAAAGTAAAAGCAATAATAATAATCATAATTGGTGAGACAATACCTGCTGAAACAGCAGCTTCTCCAATAATTAAAGCCCCTAATATTGAAATCGCACTTCCATAAGAATTAGGAAACCGATAATCACTTTCCCTTAAAATTTCACAAACTACTAACATAATAAGAGCTTCAACAATCGTTGGAAAAGGAACTTCACTTCGTTGCATTGCAAAGTTAACAAGTAAACTTGTTGGAATAGCTTCCGGATTAAAATTTAAAAGAGCAATGTAGATAGCAGGTACCATCATCGTAAAGAAAAAACACGCGAATCTTAAAACTTTTAAAAAATTAATATTTTTAGGAATACTATAATTATCAGAAGGGGGATTAATAAAATCACCAAAGAAAGAAGGTAAAATTAAAGCAAAAGGGGAAGTATCAACTAAAATAACAATTTTTCCTTCTAAAAGAGCAGTTGAAACTAAATCAGGACGTTCCGTTTTATAAACTGTTGGTAAATTAGAATTACTTTCTAAATGAAAGAACTGGGCCAAAATTCCTGAATCCGTAATCCCATCAATATCAATTCCATCAATAACTTTAAGTACTTCATCAACATTTTCTTGCTCCGCAATATCATCAAAATATAAAATATTTAACATTGTTGATGTTTTCCGGCCTATTACTTTATTTACGGATTTTAAAGTATGACTTTTAATTCTTCTTTTAACTAAACCTAAATTAATTTGAATATTTTCGGTAAAAGCATCTTTTGGTCCATTAATTGCTTGTTCAGTAGTTGGTTCTGATACACTTCTATTAATATCAGCCTTAGTTTCTAGGGCTAAGACTGTTCGTCCTTCAACAACTATCGTAAAACCATTTGTTAAATAAAATTCAATTTCATCTAATTGTTTAATAACAATTGTATGAGGAGATGGAATTAAACTTTTAATATCAGTTAATCTTCGCCTCTTTAAACCTGATAATAAAGCTAAATTTTTTAAAATATAATCATTAACTTTATCTGAACCAGTTACACTTTCTAAATAAACAACATAGACTTTTTTTCGTAAACTAATATTTACTTCTTTAATTATTAAATCAACATTTTCATTAAATTCTTCTTGAATTCTTTTAATAATTTTATTTTTCATAGAATAATTCACCATTAGTAGTATGAAACAAAACAAAATATTTTAAACCAAAAAAGATTGTCTTAAAATTTGAAATTTGTTAATATTTTGATAAAGGAAGAAAAGATTATGAAATTAAACATTATAGATATTGATAATTTAGGAAGAGGTTTAGCTAAAAATGATGGTAAAATATGCTTTGTTAATAAAGCATTACCTAATGAAATAGTTGAAAGTAAAATAATTGTTGATAATAAAAAATATCAAGAAGGAAAAGTTTTAGAAGTTTTAACTAAAAGTGACCAAAGAATAACTTCTTTTTGCCCATATTCTAAAGATTGTGATGGTTGTTCTTTTGATATTACTTCTTATGAAAATAGTTTAAAACTAAAAGAACAAGCCATAATTAATAGTTTTAAATATGCAAATATTCCTTTAAATAATTTTAAAATAGAAGCAAATCCTGAAAAACGAGCATACCGTAATAAAATTAGTTTACAAGTAAAAAAAGAACAAGTAGGTTATTTTGAAGAAAATACTCATAATTTTATTCCGATAAAATATTGTCCTTTAGCTAAAGAATGTCTTAATGAAATTATCAAAGATTTTAATTTATTTAAGTTTAATGAAGGAAAACTTACTATTCGTTGTAATTATAATAATGAAATATTAATTATTATAGATACTTTAGAAGAAATAAAAATAAATGAAGAATTATTTAAGAAACATAAAATTGCCGGAATTATTAAAAATAAACAAGTTATTTATCAAGAACCATTTTTTTATGAAAGAAGAAATGGCTTACTTTATAAAGTTAGTTATGATGCTTTTTTTCAAGTTAATGATTTAGTTAGTGAGGGTATTGTTAAAGATGTTCTAAAACAGTTAACTAGCGATGATGTTATTTTAGATCTATATTGTGGAGTAGGTTTTTTTAGTCTTTCAATGGCTTTAAAAGTTAAAGAAGTTGTAGGAATAGAAGTTGTTAAAAATGCCGTTATTGATGCGTGTAAAAATAAAGAATTAAATAAAATAAATAATGTTAATTTTTTATTAGGTAAAGTTGAAGATAAAGTTAGTAAAATTAATAAAAAGTTTTCTAAAGTTTTAGTGGACCCACCAAGAAATGGTTTAGATAAAAAAACAATTAATTTTCTATTAAAAGAGCAAATACCTACTATTATATATGTATCTTGTAAT
>CANQZH010000022.1 GCA_947628245.1 uncultured Bacilli bacterium
TTTGCAAGGACTCCTTGCAAAAATTCATCATTATCAAATTCACTAGCAAACTTTTGCATATATCTTAAATTTCTTGCCGACATACCTTTAATTGTAGGAAACTCTATTTTTAAATCTTTTGCTAAAGTATCAATAAAAGATGTTCCCCATTTATTATTTTCAATTAATTTTAAACCAATATTATAATACATTAAAATTAGGTCTTTATTAGCACTTTCAGCTATTTTATTCCTAGTTGTTATTAAAGTTCTTTTAATATCATTTAGTACTTCAAAATATTTATCACTATTTTCTAACATAATGACCTCCTTTGCTAGTATCAGTTGATATAATTATACTATAAATACCAATAAATTCCTATATAGCCAACAATTCTTTCACCATCTTGTAAAAAAAATTCCTTTATGGTTCTCGTTATATCTTTCTAAATACCACTCAAAATCAATTACTATATCTTTATAAAAAGTATCATCAATTTCTTTAATTTTTACTAAATTCTCCTTAGTTAATTTTTTTTTCAACAATTTCCATATACAACTCCCAAATTTTATTATATCCGAAACAATTACGAAGTTATCTTTTCAATAAATATCTTTTATTTCAATTATATTGTTTTAAATCATTATTAATCACTGTATAAATATATTTATTTTTTTATTTCTTTAATAGCTTCTGTTGCTGCAATACTACCATCACTAACAGCTGTTGTAAGTTGTCTTAAATCTTTTACTCTAGCATCTCCAGCAACATATATATTTGGAGTTTTAGTATAGACATCATTATTAGCTATAATATAACCTTTATCATCTAAATCTACAACATTTTTAAAAATTTCATTGTTTGGAGTTTGACCTATTGCTACAAATAAACCATCTACTATAATTTCTCTAATATTTTCTAAATTATCTTTTACAGTTATCTTTTCAAGATGTTCTTTACCAGTTAAAGAAATAATTGAAGAATTCAAAACAAATTCAACATTATCAAGTTTTTTTAAAGCTTCTAAATATTTAACTTCACCTCTAAATTCATCACGACGATGAATTAAATAAACTTTACTAGCAATACCAGCTAAATATAGTGCATCTTCTAAAGCAGTACTTCCTCCCCCATTAACCGCTACAATTTTATTTTGATAAAAATTACCATCACAGGTAGCACAGTAAGAAAGTCCTTTACCAATAAATTTATCTTCATTTTCAATATTTAATTTTCGACTAGCAGCTCCTGTTGCTATAATAATAGCTGAAGAATGATATTCATTTTCTTTGGTTACTACGGTTTTATCTTCTTTAATGTTGATAACTGTTTCATATTTAATTTCACAGCCTAAATTTTTTACTTGATTATACAAATTGGTAGCAAAATCATAACCACTTATTGACATAATAGCTGGATAATTTTCAACTTTATGGGCATTTAAAATTTGACCTCCATAACTTTTAGCTTCTAAAACTAAGATCTTTTTATTTGCTCTTAGTAAATAAAGTGCACTAGTTAAACCAGCAGGTCCTGCTCCAATAATTATAACATCATACATTTAAATACCCCTTTCTATCTAAAAAAGACAATATAAGCTAAAAATACTAAATAAATAATTGTAGTAACTGCCCCGTTAATAATATCATTTTTGGTACTCTTACCTTCTACTCCAAAAGCCATAGAAGCTAAATATCCACCAACTAAACCACCAATATGAGCAGCATTATCTACTCCCGGAATTAAAAATCCTAAAATAAGATTTAAAACAATTATAGGAATAATTTGATTTCTTAAAACACTTCCAAGATACAAACGATAATGCATTCCAAAATATAATAAGCTTCCTAATAAACCAAATATTGCTCCAGATGCTCCAACACTTACAACATTAGGATTAAAGATACAACTCATTAATGAACCAGCAATAGCACTTATTAAATATATTCCTAAAAATTTATATTTACCTATATAAGTTTCAACTTGAGTACCTACAATATATAAAGAGTACATATTAACTAATAAATGCATTATCCCACCGTGTAAAAAAGCACAAGTAAGTAAACGCCATAACTCACCATTTTTAACTAAAGGAGCAAAATTAGCTCCAAATCTTACTAAATTTAAAGAAGATAAATTAGAAGCTGATAAAACAAATGTTATCATAAAAATAACAACATTAATAAAAATTAAAGCATTAGTAAAAACAATTTTCTTTCTTTTAAAAGTTTTTTCATATAACTTATTTTCTTTTTCCGTTTTAGAGTTAATATCATTTGTAACATTAACAATTAAATCTAATCCTTTAGTTTCTAACATTAATTTATTTTTAATATCAGGAAAAACTTTAGTTAAAGATTGTTCTTTAATATCATTTAAATTTTTAATAACAATTGAATTAATATTTTTAGAATCAATCATTTTAAGATTATCATTAACATCTAATAAAATATTTAAAGCATTCATTGAAAAAGAAACGGTTTTTTTCTTTACTTGTTGCATTACATTATTTAATTTTATTAAATCAAAATCTAATTGTTCATTATTATGAATATAATTAGCATTTATTCTAATTATTTTATAAGGTCCATCTTGGTTTTGTAACCATATTTCATCTTTTACTCCATTAACAATTATTGGAGCATAATTTTGTTCAGTTATAAAATAATGAGCTAAACGCATTATCATTTCATCTTTTTTATCAATAATTATAGAAGGCATATTATCACTCCATTGCTACTATTTTATAACAAATAACCTAATTAGTAAAGTTATTCTTCATTATCTAAATTGTCTAAAAAATTTTGAAAATATTCAGGTAAATCAACTTTAAAATGCAGTTGTTCTTTGGTAATTGGTTCTTTAAAAGTTATTTCACTAGAATGAAGAAATTGTCCAAAAGAAGTTGTTTTATCTTTTTGATATACTGGATCATTAAAGATTGGATGCCCAATATACGCTAAATGAACTCTAATCTGATGGGTTCTTCCCGTTTCTAATTCACATTCAATTAAAGTATATTTATGATATCTTTTTAAAACTTTAATGTGCGTAACAGCATCTTTACTATTTAAATCAGTTACCATCATTTTCTTACGATCAATTTTATCTCTACCAATTGGAGCATCAATTGTAATATTATTATGAGCTAAAATGCCTTTTACTAAAGCAATATATTTTCTTTTAACTCTTTTATGTTTAAAATCATCAGCAAGAATTTCGTGAGCTTTATTATTTTTAGCAATTAAAATAAGTCCTGAAGTATCTTTATCAATTCGATGAACAATTCCAGGTCTTAGATTATCACTACCTTCACTTAAATTATTAGTATGATATAGTAAAGCATTTACTAAAGTATGATTTTTATTACCACTACCAGGATGTACTACCATACCACTTGGTTTATTAACTAATATCACATTTTCATTTTCAAAAATAATATCTAAAGGAATATTTTCGGGTTCTAAATCTATTTCTTCAACATATTCTTTGATAATCTTTATTTCATCATTTTCAGCTACTTTATAAGATGCTTTAACAATATTATCATTAACTAGAATATCTTCATTTTTAATCATTTTTAAAATTAATGAACGAGAATAATCGGTAACGTCACTTAAATACTTATCTATTCTTTCATTTACTTTTTCTTTAACAATAATTGTCATTTTACTTCATCCTTCCTAAATAATTTAATAATTAAAAGAAACATTCCAATAACAATTGCCATATCTGCAACATTAAAAGTTGGAAAATGATAATTAAAAAATTTAAAATCAAAAAAATCACGCACTGAATGAATAAAAATTCGATCAATTAGATTACCAATTATTCCACCATATAATAAAGAAAAAATAATGGCTTTAAAATTAGTATCTTTTAAATCTTTATAAAAGGTATTTAAGAAAAATAAACAAATAATTGTTAAAGCAATTAATAAGATAATTTGACCATTTAAAATTGAAAAAGCTCCTCCTTCATTATAAGTAAAATCAATATTAAAAAAATTAGGAATTATTTTGATAATTTTATTTGAAGTAAAAGTTTCTACTAAATATTTAGTTAATTGATCAATTATTAAAACTAAACTACTACCAATTATTATTCGCTTTTTCATAACTAAATTTCCTTTCTTTTTTATTTTAACATAAAGATTGTATAAAATTAAGATTTAAATCAATACTAATAAAGTGATGAATATGAAAAAAGATAAATTTACAAAAGAATTAATTGATTTTATTAAAAATGGTTCTTGTTCTTTTACGACGGTAAATAAGATTAAAGAAATTTTACTTGATAATAATTTTAGAGAATTAGAAGAAACGGATATTTGGGATTTAAAGTCTGGTAATTATTTTACAGTTAGAAATGATGCGACATTGATTGCTTTTTCGATTCCTAAAAAATTTGAGCAACGTTTTGCTATTTGTACTACTCATTGTGATACACCAGCTTTAACTTTAAAAGCAAGCGGTGAATATTTTAAAAATGATTATATGAAGTTTAATGTAATGCCTTATGGTGGATTGTTAAATTATGGTTGGCTTGATAGACCTTTATCAGTAGCAGGAAGAATTATTATCGAAAAAAATAATGAATTTGAGAAAAAGATAATTGATTTTAAAAAGGCTGTTGCTACTATTCCTAGTTTAGCAATTCATCAAAATGATAAAGCTAATACAAATTTAGATTTAAATATGCAAACTGATTTACAACCAATTATAACTTTAAAAAATAATAGTTCTTTTTTAGATTATTTGAAAGAACAATTACATTTAAAAGGTCAAATTAAAGATTATGATTTATTTTTTTATAATTGTGAAGAACCTCAAATAATTGGTTTTGATAATAATATTTTATTAGCGCCTAGAATTGATAATTTAACTAGTAGTTTTGCTGGTTTACAAGGTTTTTTAGATAATAATAGTAAGGCAATTAATGTTTATGTTACTTTTAATAATGAAGAAATTGGTTCTTTAACTAAAGAAGGAGCTGAAAGTAGTTTTTTATTAGATATTTTAAAAAGAATTGCTACAAGTTTAAATTTAGATTTAGCTAAAACTTTTGCTAATAGTTTTGTAATAAGTTCAGATAATACTCACGCGATTCATCCTAATCACGATGAATTAATGGATGAGACAGGAAATTTAAAAATTAATGAAGGTCTAGCGATAATTAAGGAGATTAATTCGACAACTGATGGTTATTTTTCAAGTATTTTTAAAAAAATTTGTAATGAAGCTAAGGCTAAATATCAAGATTCTACTTTTAAAAATGATTTAAGTTCGGGTTCAACTTTATCAGGATTAAGTTTAAGACACGTAAGTGTGTCTTCGATTGATATTGGTATTCCTCAATTAGCAATGCATTCTTCATATGAAGTGTGTGGAATTGATGATGTTTATGATTTATATTTAGCTATTTCAAAGTTTTATCAAACTGATATAATTATTAATAAAGAAAAGACAAAACTTATTTTTCACTAGGTTTTGTCTTTTTACTTGTAGTACTTTTCTTTGGACTTTGTTTTTTCGTTGTTGAAGTTTCTTTCTTTTTAGTTTTAGATTTTTTAACTGGTTTTTCTTCAACTTCAATTATTTCTTTATTAGTTTCAGGTAATATTTCTTCTTTAACAATAGTATTTGCTAGAATATCGTGTAATCCTCTTCCATCAGTTCTTACTAACATAAAGAATAAAGTAATATACATAATAATATAACTAACTAAATTAATATTTTGGTATAATCCATAATAATTATCTTGTTTCATTGTAAAGACAATTATTAATTCAATTATTGGAATTAAAATATTATATAAAACTAAAGCTCTTACTAAATAATTAGCAATTGTTAGAGGTTTATCATTAGTACTTACAACTTTTAATTTAAATAATTTTTTACCAATTGTTTGACCTTTATAAATATATTGGAAGATAACAAAATAGTCAATAAAACAAATCGTTGATATAACAACATAACTACTATTTAAACGATACAAATCATAAGCAATTGGAATAATGGCTTCATTAAATTCTTCACTACTTATTTCATTATTTTGAAATTGTTCATTTACTCTTACTACTTCATTATATTTAGTATTATATTCTTCACGATGAGGATTAGCAAAAGGTAATAGCATAACCCCATAAATTATAACAGTTACAATCAAATAATCAATAAAGTAAGCCCCAAAACGTTTTAATAAAGTTTTCAAATTAAACATTCCCTTCTTGATAAATGATTATAGCATTATTATTTGAATAATTCAATCTTAATTCTAGAGGATAGCCAAAGCTGGTATTTAAGTAATTAAATTAAAAATAAAGTAATTTACAAAAAAAAGAAGTTTTTACACTTCTTTGATTAATAATCTTGACTTCTTAAGAATGATGGAATGTCATAATCGGAATCTTCATCTGGTAGTCTTCTTTTAGGAAGATTATCTTCTTCCTCTTCATTATCTTCTTCTTTATCTTTTCCATCAAAACCAGTAGCAATTACAGTTACTATTACTTCATCTGTTAAATTACTATTAGGAATTGCTCCAAAAATAATATTTATATCAGAATTAGCAGCTTCTCTTACTGTTTCAACAGCATCTTCAATTTCAAATAAAGTTAAAGAATCTCCACCAGTAATATTGATAATAGCATCCGTAGCTCCATCAATTGTAGTTTCAAGTAAAGCACTAGAAACAGCTTGTTTAGCAGCTTCAACAGCTCTATTTTCACCAATACCCATACCAATACCAATTAAAGCAGTTCCTGATTTTTCCATAACTGTTTTAATATCAGCAAAATCTAGATTAACGATTCCTGTTACAGCAATTAAATCTGAAATAGATTGAACACCACGATGTAATACGTTATCTACTTCTTGGAATGCTTCTTGGAATGTTGTAGTTTTATCAATAATATCTCTTAAACGATCATTTGGAATAATAATTAAAGTGTCAACGTGTTTTCTTAATTCTTCTAAGCCAACTAAAGCGTGCTCCATTCTTCTTTTTCCTTCAAATCTAAAAGGTTTTGTTACAATACCAACTGTTAGAGCTCCTGATTCTTGAGCAATTTCAGCAATTATAGGTGATGCACCAGTTCCTGTTCCACCACCAAGACCACAAGCTACAAATACCATATCGGCACCTTTAACAGCTTCTTCAATTTCTTTTTTACTTTCTAAAGCAGCTTCTCTTCCAACTTCTGGATTAGATCCAGCACCTCTTCCTCCAGTAATATTTTTACCAATTTGAATTTTATTTTCAGCTTTAGAAGCATTAAGAACTTGTAAATCAGTATTTACAACATAGAATTCAACACCTTGAACTCCTTCATCAATCATTCGGTTGACAGCATTATTACCTCCACCACCAACACCAAACACTTTAATCTTCGCAATTGGATCAATTTTTAAATTACCATCCATAATTTTCCTCCTTAATTATCAAAGAAATATCCAAATATTTTTCCTAATATTGAATTTTCATTAATATTTATTTTTTTATTTGCACCACTCAATGTATCTAGTTGTTCATAATTAAATATGGTAAATTCTTGATTTCTTAAATTCATTTTATCAAGATAGTATTTAATTAAACCAACTCCAGTAGAATAAATATTAGAACGTAAACCAAGTTCTTTTGTTACTCCTAATCTAGCTTGATGACCAAATACTTCTTCCATTAAATAAGTAAAGTTTGCCATCTCGCTTATTCCACCTGTGATTATTATATAATGAATTTCTTTTTTTGTTAAGTGATTTATTTCTTTTTTTGCTAATTTTAAGATTTCTTCTATTCTTGAAGACGCTATTTCAGTTGCCTCATATTCATTAACAATAATTTTTTCACCATCTTTATTAGTATATTCTTTTTTATTTATATCACTTACATTTCTTTTATGGGCTAGACAAAGTTTTAATCTAATGTCTTTTGCTTCTTTTTTAGGAACTTTAAACATATAGGCTAAATCTTTTTCAATATCCATAGCACCCATTTGAATTGTTGTTGTATTAGTTAATTTACCTTTATTAAAAATTGATACATTAGTTACCATATGACCTAAATTAATAATTGCCCCAACTTCCATTTTCATTTGTTTAGTTTGAAATTCAAAATAATCTCCTATTGTTCCAAAAGTTGTATCAATAACATCAACTCCAATTTTATTTAAACATTTAATAATTGGTAAAACATTTTTTTTAGGAATGGTAGTAAAAATAGTTTTAACACTGCACTTTTTACCTTGTTTACCTATCGGATTAGCTACTACTTCATCATCTACTTTAAAATGAATTGGCATTATTGAAGCAAGTTCTTCATTATCTTCGATTTGATTGTAAGCAGATGCTTGCATTGATCTTATAATATCAATAGATCTTACCATTCCAATTTCTTCTTCAATGGTTGTATATCCTTCATTCATATGAAATCTAACTTCATTTGATGGAATAGTCGCGATTACTTTGGTTATAGGTAAACCAATTAATTCTTCACCTTTTTTAAATAATTCTTTTAATTTATTAACTAATTCATTTTCATTAACAACAAATCCCGAATTAATCCCTTTTGATGGCACAGTAGTAACGGCCAAAATATTTATTTTACCTTTAAAATATTCACCAACAATTAATTTTAAAGTATCACTTCCAAGATCAATACTAGCTAAAATTTTTCTCATTCGTGCCACCTATTTTCTAATAGACATTATACCTAAAAATACGCGAAAAAACAATAATATTTTTTCATTTAAAAACTCCAGATAATCTGGAGAATTTTTATTTACAACCACAACGATTATAAATGTTTTCAACTTCATCTACTTCGTTATAAGAATAAATTGGTGTATAAGTATGATTATAAATATGATGATTTACAACAGTTGTATTCATAGGCATTAAATGCGGAACTTCATAGTTAATAACTCGATGGCAAACTTGATTTTGAGGACATTCAGTTATAGGTGGGCAACAACAAGTTTGTGATGGAGGACAAGAAGGCATTGGACAAGGATTCATAGAAGCTCCATCATTACAAGAACAAGAAGTTCCATAACTTACTTGGCTAGTTTGACTATACATAGTATCTCTTTCGCTAGCATTATTTTTTAACATACTCGTCATTCCTTTCTAACTTAGTCTATGATAAAAAATAATTTTGGTTTAGGCAAAAGTATACAATAAAAATCACACCTTTAATTGTTTTTGCAACTTCATAACTTCTTTTAATGGTAATTCAGTAAATTCTATTATTTCTTCTATTGGTTTATTAGCTTGAAGCATTTTTTCAGCTGTTCTTATTTGATTTGATTTTATTCCAGCTTTTCTTCCAGCTTTTTTACCAATTTTCTCACCAATGTTTCTTTCTTTTCTCTTTATCCAAAATTCTCTATCAAATAACCATTGGTTTTCCTCGTCATTAAGAAAAGCTTCGGCGCATTTTACGACATCTTTCAAATTCTCATCTCCCTTCGCTATCATTCGTAATTCTTCAATACTTTTTCCATTAAACATTTTAAAGTATTTAATAGTTTTATCATTTACACCTACATTATAGTTATTCTTCTTTAACTTGTCAAGGTCTATAACATAGATTAATAAATCTTCACCAAATCTTTTTGTAGAACTATTCTTGTAATTCATTATTCCATATTTGTTTATTTCATCTTCTTTTATTTCACATTTTTCACAAATATTTAACTGAATTACTCTTTTAGGAATATATTTTTTTCCTCGTTTTATTTGAGTTCCAAATATTCTCGTAACATAGCTTTTACTTTTTTCCATTTCTTCTTTTCCAAAAGTAGTATAAGCTTCAATATTATAAATAGTGTCATTTCCTACAACAACAATATCACTACGCATTGATTTATCATCATATTTTACTTTAGGAAGAACCCATTCATTTAATACTTCTACATTACCATCATTAAAATCCATAAAAAAGGTTTTAATAAAATCAACTACAATTTTCTTTTGGCTAAAGATATGATTAAATACTATATCATTCATTAAAGATTTAAAATTATTATTCATCGGTTTACCTCCTTTCTAAGAATAGAGCCTATTTCACCCTTTCTACTAATATATTCCCCAAAAAATTGTCATTTCCTTTTTTTTCGAATCATAAAAAAAAAATGATGTTTTTAAAATGGCATTTTCATTTTACCATTTTGCATCATTTTCATCATTTTTTTCATTTCTTC
>CANQZH010000023.1 GCA_947628245.1 uncultured Bacilli bacterium
ACATTTTTCCTATTTTAAAAGCCAACATATCTTCCAATTTTTAAGCCAAAATGGTTTCTTACTAAAATAATTCCCATATCTCCACTTTCAACTGGAATATTTTTAATTGGGTAAAATTGTTTAACATTTTTTTCTTTTAAATGAGATAATTCTTCTAAACCAGTATCATATGCACTGATGGGATAACCCATAAAAACAATTTGTAATCTAGCAGCCCCTCCATAAGTAAAATAAGAATAATAAGTAAATAAACCTAAAATAAGAATAATTACTAATAAATAATTATGGCGATTAATTAAAAAGTTTTTAACTAGTAAGATAATAGAACCTATTAAACCAATTAATAATATATAACTCATTAGGTTATTAAATAAAATAAAAATTAGTAAAATATTATAAATAGAATAAGAGAAAAAAATACCTAAGAAAATTTTTTGATTTTGTTTTTTTCGTTTTTTTAGTTTAATTATGGTTTTAATTAAATAAACATATAAGGCAAGATTAATTAAAATCCATAAAATAGTAATAATTGGATTGTTAGTTAAAGCATTTAGTAAATATATTGTTGAAGAATAATTTACTTTTAAACTTGGATAAAGCATTAGAAAGTTGATAACTATAAAAATAAGTGTTATTAAAGCAATTCTTAAACTAGTATTTTTTAAATTACTTTTAAAAATTTTAAAACTTTCTAAACCTAATAAAATAGTAACTATAAAACTAATCCAAAACATCTCACACCTCTTTTAAACATTAAATCTAAAATAAACGATATCTCCATCTTGCATTATATAGTCTTTACCTTCTAGATATAATTTACCAGCTTCTTGAACTTTTTTCTCGTCTTTTAAATTTTCTAAATCATTATATTTCATTATTTCAGCTTTAATAAATCCTCTTTCAATATCTGAATGAATTAATCCAGCACATTTTTTAGCTATGCTTCCTTTTTTGAAAGTCCAAGCTCGACATTCATCTTTACCAACGGTAAAAAAGGTTTCTAAGCCTAGTAAATCATATGTTGCAAAAATTAATTTATCAAGACCACTATAGTTAATACCTAAATCTTTTAAAAATAATTTTTTTTCGCTTTCTTCTAATTCGGCTAATTCACTTTCCATTTTAGCACACATAACGATTACACTTGCTTGTTCATTAGATGCATATTCTTTAACTTTTTGAGTATAGGAATTTTCGCCAATAACTGCATCGTCTTCATTAACGTTAGCCACATATATAATTGGTTTAGCTGTGATAAAATTAAAACTTTTGATAGCTAATTGTTCGTCTTCAGTTAAATCTTTGATTAATCTTATGGGAATATTTTGTTCTAAAGCTTTTTGGCATTTTTGCAAAGCCCCTAATTCTAGTAAAGCATCTTTGTCTTTGGTAGTAGTGGCTTTTTTTTCAATTTTACTAATTCGATTTTCGATTATTTCTAGGTCAGCTAATATTAATTCAACGTTTATTATTTCGATGTCTCTAATTGGATCTATATCGCCTGATACGTGAATAATGTTCTCGTCATTAAAGCATCTAACAACTTCCACTATGGCATCTACTTCTCTTATGTGAGCTAAAAATTTATTGCCTAAGCCTTCTCCTTGGCTAGCTCCTTTGACTAAACCAGCGATATCCGTGAATTCAAAAGAAGTCGGAACAGTATTTTTAGGTAGATATAAATTTTCTAAAAATTCTAAGCGACTATCTGGAACAGTTACTATGCCGACGTTTGGTTCAATTGTGGCAAAAGGATAATTTGCTGCTAAGATATGTTTTTTGGTAATTGCATTAAATAAAGTTGATTTGCCAACATTTGGTAAACCGACAATCCCCGCTTTTAAAGACATATAATCACTCCTTGTTTAAATTATAGCACGATAGCACCGTTTATACCAAGAGGTAAGCCAATTATATACCATAAAATGATGATTGTTAGTAAGATTAAAAAGGTTAAAATGCTATAAGGAATTTGATAACGGATAGCTTCACCTAGAGGAATGGAACTTTCTTTATCGTTATATTTGTTTAGCATTGCTAAGTAAATGACAAAATAAGCCATTAAAGGAGTAAGTCCCATAACTGATGATTCACCAAAACGGAAGATAACTTGAGAAAATTCAGGAGATATACCAGCATTCATCATTACTGGAATTATTACGGGTGCTAAAAGAGTCCACTTGGTAATTGATGTTGGAACAACCAAAGTTACGATGGCACTTATTAAGAACAATAAGATAATTAAAGGCAAGCCAGAAAAATTTAGATTACTAAAAATGGTTGCTAAAGAGGCAACTATGACATTACCAATATTTGTTTCTTTAAATAAGCTTATAAATAAAGAAGCAAAGAAAATTAAAACTAAAGTTTTTCCGGTACCATCTAGGGAATGACCTAAAGTATTAATAAAATCTTGATGATTTTTAATAGTTTTTGAACCAATTCCATAAAATAAACCTAAAATAACAAAGAATATGGTAACAACAAAGACAAAACCAGTAGAGAAAAAGGAATTGTAACTAAATAATTTATCAATATAAAATCCTTGACTGTTATCTAGTAAAGCTCCGGAAAAAGGAAGTCCCGGAATGATGTTATATAAGAAAATTAAAATATATAATATTGCTGCTATAACGGAAAAGGCAAAACCTCTAATTTCTTTTCTTGTTACTAAGATGTTTTCTTTATCTTCTTCAGGGATGTGGTATTTACCAATTTTTGGAGCAATTTTCTTTTCGGTTATCCAAGTTATAATTAAAGATATTAAAATAACGGCTACGGTCATAATGAAAATGGAACTAATTGTTGCTAAGCGATATGTTTGGTCGATAACTCTAGCAGCTAGAGAAGTTTCGGTTAAAAGAGATGAATCCACACTAGTAAAGATTGTAGATAATCCTTCACCACAGGAAAGTCCTGCAAAAGAGGCAATTAACCCAATTTTAGGATTTCTTCTACCATATTTAAAGATGCAAGCACTTAAAGGAAGCATTACAATATATGATAAATCGCCCATTATACTTAAGATTACACTAGCAAAAACAATTAAAAAAGTAACGGTATTTCTTTTCATTTTTTTAGTGATGACAGCAACAGCAGTTTTTAAAAAGCCACTTTTTTCCATAACACCAAAGCCAATTAAGATAATAATAAAACTACTTAAAGGGGCAAAATTCATAAAGTTAGCGACAGTTGAACTAAAGATATAACGAATGCCTGTTAAGTTAAATAAAGATTTTACTCTAATTAGGCTTTGACTGTACTCTAGAGTATTGGGATTAATTTTATAAGTCGTTGCTGTAATACCTATTAAGGAAAGTAAACCACTTAAAATGATAATAATTCCCGTAAATATCAAGTAAGTCATAATGGGATGTAAGGTTAATCTATCTTTAATTTTTTGTTTCATATTATTCACCAATTACCTTTTTTAATTTTCTTTCAAATTCTAAACGGTCCATCATAATTTCGTGTTTACAATTAACACATTTTAATTTAATGTCAACGCCAACTCTTGTAATTATCCATTCATTGGTTTTACAAGCGTGTGGTTTTTTCATAATAACACGATCGTTTAATTTATACAATATCTTTTCCATTATGCACCTCAATTTGTTCGTAAGGAATTTTTAGATTTTCCTTTTCGTAAAATTCTTTGACTAATTTTAAAACTCGTCTTTTAATGTCGTAGCGTTCTGATTGTTTACAGAAGATGACAAAAGAATAGGTAATGGCTGAATCTTTAAAATCTTCCATACCTAAATATTTACTGTCGCCATAGACGTTAGGAATTTTTTTGGCTTGTTCAACAACTTGTTTTAAAACTTTTTCAACTTTTTCACTATTTTCTTCATAGGCTGTTGGTACATCAACTTTGATGCCAGCTCTTTCTTGGCTTAGGTTGACTACTGAGGTAATGTTATGGTTAGCAATTACTAATACTTCTCCTGAAATGTTTTTGATTTTGGTGCTTTTTAGGCTAAGTTCGATTACTTCACCGGTAAAATTGTTGATGGTTACTAAGTCGCCTACAACATAGTAGTTATCAGTGATAATTGCAATTCCACTTATGAAGTCTTGAGCCGTTTCTTGAAGAGCTAAACCTATTACTACTCCAGCAATTCCTAAAGAGGCTATGAAGCTTCTTGTATCTACACCGTATATATCAAGTATTAATATGAGCATTATGGCGTATACAAAAAATTTAATAACGTTTGTGGTTAGGTTGACAATTGTTTTACGTCTTTTTTGTTCATAGTTGGTTTTCCCGTGAATAAAGATTTTGGTTACAATGAATTTTATAAGGTTATTTAATAAAAAGCCTATTGCAACTATTACTACGGGACCAATAACTTCTTTTTTAAATAGAAAATCAAAAAAATTTTTCATTAGATTTCCTCAATTCTAATTCCTAAAGCTTCTAAAATTTGTTCTAAATCTTGTTCGTTGGTGTAAGGTATTTCAATTTTTTTAGTACTTATTTTAACTTTAGTTCCAACTTTTTCTCTTAATAATTTTTCATATATGGTGTTACGGATGTTTTGAGTGTTATCCCGTTCTTGCTTTTGTTTTTTAGGAAGTTCTTGAGCATTTATTAAATTTTCTAGGGTTCTAACACTCATTTGTTCTTTTACAACTCGTTTAGCAAGAGTATTAATTAAGTAGTCATCACTTAATTTACTTAAACATCTGGCGTGACTCATACTAAGTTCTTTAGAAATAACTAGTTGTCTAGTTTCTAAAGGTAAGTTTAATAAACCTAAAAGATTAGTAACATAACTACGGCTTTTACCAAATTTTTTAGCAAATTCATCTTGGGTAAGGTTGCTTAATTTTATGATGTTTTGGTATGCTGTTGCTTCTTCAATTGGATTTAAATCTTCTCTTTGAATGTTTTCAATTAAAGCAACTTCCATCATTTCTTGGTCAGTAAAGTCTTTAATGACAGCTGGGATTTTTTCTAAGCCAGCTAATTTGGCGGCCTTTGTTCTTCGTTCACCGGCGACAAGTTCATAACCTTTAATACTTTTTTTGACAATGATTGGTTCTATTATCCCGTGTTCTTTGATGGAACTAGCTAATTCGTTTAAGGTTTCTTCATTGAAATCTTTACGAGGCTGATAGGGATTACTTCTTATTTCATTTAAAGGTATTTCTAAAATGTCTTTAGAATCTGTGTTTGAAACTATTTCTTTGGTGTAATTATCAAAGTTAATAACTTCGTTGGAAAAAAGTTGTTCTAGGCCTTTGCCTAAAGCTTTTCTTTTAGTCTCCATTTCGACTAATCACTTCCTTTGCTAAATTTTCATAGGCTAATGTAGCTCTTGAAGTTGGATCATAATCACTTATTGGTTTGCCGTGAGAAGGAGCTTCAACTAAACGGACCAAGCGGGGAATGATGGTGTTGAAAACTAAAGTTTTGAAACATTTTCTAACTTCTTCAATGATTTCTAAACCTATATTAGTTCGACCATCAAGCATTGTTAGTAGAACGCCTTCAATTCTTAAATCAGGATTCATTTTATTTTGAACCATTATGATTGAGTTTAATAGTTGGGCTATTCCTTCTAGAGCATAATATTCACATTGAACAGGAATAATAACAGAATTACTAGCAACTAGAGCATTCATTGTTAAGATTCCTAGGGATGGTTGACAATCTATGATGATGTAGTCATATGTTGATTTAACTTCTTCTAAGGCTAGTTTTAGTTGTTCATTTTGTTTGAAGGTTTTGTCTTCTAGCATTTTTCTTACAAATTCAACATCTACTCCTGCTAAGTTAATCGTTGAGGGAATTATAGATAAATTTTTAAATTTGGTTTTAATAATTGCATCTTTAATTTTGCAAGAATTTATAATTACATTATATGTATCATTTTCAAAATCATTATTGTTTAGACCTAGACCATTTGAGGCATTTCCTTGAGGATCTAAATCAATTAATAAAGTTTTTTTACCTTCTTTACCTAATGCTGCGGCTAGATTAATACTTGTCGTTGTCTTTCCTACGCCACCTTTTTGATTTACTAATGAAATAATCTTTGCCATAATACCACACCTTTTATAATTCATTTGTTACTAATTTATTTTAACACGTATGACACTGATTAGTAAATGAAAAAAGTGATGAGCTGTTAAACTTTTATGTTTTGAAGAAAGAAAAAAGGTTGATAAATGTTAGTAAATAATTAGGATAATTGAAATTTAAAAGAATGAAAAATTTTTATAATTATTTAGATTAGAAAGATAAACTTAATATTTTTAAATAAGCTAGATAATAATTGTGAGTTCGATATAACATCATCTTATTTTTATTGGTTATTACAACAAATAAAATCACCCTAATTTTTATAGGATGATTACAAACTCATAAATTTTCTAAAACACCGTGCTCAAGATCATCAATATTATATATAGTTTCTAATTCATTAAATGTTTCTTCAAGATTTTTTCTAGCACTTTTCCAACCAGTTCCATCAGTAAACCAAATAAATGTTACTCCATCAACTTTTTTAGATTCTTGAGCTAACATTTTATAACTTCTAGCAGTTTCATTTAATTTAGAACCACCACCAGAATAAAAATTAGTTTCAATAACATATACTTGTTTTTCAGTTTTAATAACAAAGTCAAATCTTTTAGTTGAGGTATTATTACCTGACATTTCACTTAAATCAAGATTCCATTTGTTTTCTATATCTTTTAAATACATTTCTTTAAAATAATTAAT
Organism: uncultured Bacilli bacterium; assembly: GCA_947628245.1. Lineage (GTDB taxonomy): Bacteria > Bacillota_I > Bacilli_A > RF39 > UBA660 > Ventrenecus. The sequence goes on from CANQZH010000023.1 coordinate 6,734, forward strand.
ATCTTTTTTATAACCTGCTTTAATGATATAAGATTCAACCAAATTTTCCATTAGATGTCCACCACGATTTTTTCGACCATTAGAGTCAAGACCTACTTCAATACCTAAAACATAATCATATAAATTATTTATAATATGGTTTTGTAATAAATCAAATAAACCAGTTTCTCTCATAAATCTAATATAATCTTGGATAGAGTAAACCATTTTATTAAACTTAAATAAATATTCATTTATCTCATCTTTAACAAAAATTTCTCTTGAACGAACTGCAAGTAAAAGTGGAATACATTTTAAAGTCTCGGGGTATTTAATTAAAATATTTTGAAATTCTTCTTCAATATTTTTACTACCAATTAATGAATTTAAAATATTCAGTTCTAATTTTACTTTATCTACATTTTTATATATTTTTTCAAAATCAACATAATAAGTATAATCAGATATACTTGTTTTAAATTTACTTAACCATTCATCAAAATTTCTATTCAAAATTTACACCTCCAATTTATACGTGCAATTAACCTTATTTATTATTTTCAACATCGTATTTTTAATATTATATTTGTTTGAAATAGAATTCATTTTTTGTCTCTTTCCTTTCTTCTTATTGTTAAATCTAAAAATTCTTTTTCTTTTTCAATTCCTATATATTTTCTATTTAATCTACTGGCTGCAATACCAGTAGTTCCACTTCCATTGAAAGGATCTAATATTAAATCTCCTTCATCAGTTGAAGCTAGGATTATTTTTTCTAGTATTTCTAGTGGTTTTTGAGTTGGATGTTTTCCACATTTTTTTTCACTAGGCTTTGTTAAAGAAGATTCCCAAACATCTTTCATTTGTTTTCCGCCATTTAATTTTTTCATTATAGAATAATTAAATTTATGTTTAGCCTTTTTTATATCCTTTTTAGCCCAAAGAATAGTCTCGGTAGAATGAACAAAATATCGACAACTTATATTAGGTGGAGGATTTAATTTTTTCCAAGTTATATTATTTATTATTTTAAATCCTTCTTGTTCTAATGCCATACCTATGGAATAAATATTATGCATTGTTCCGCTAATCCAAATAGTACCATCATCTTTTAAAAGTTGATAACATAGTTTTATCCATTTTCGATTAAATTTATGTTTTTCTTCTATACTAATCGATTTATCCCAATCACCTTTATTAACAGATACCATTTTCCCACCACTACAAGAAATTCCATCGTTTGATAAAAAATATGGAGGGTCTGCAAATATCATATCAATACTTTTCGGTTCTATTTTTTTAAGTACTTTTAAAGAATCACCTTGTATAAGTTTAAAATTATCATCGTCATAATAATACTTCTTGCTCATTATACATTCCTCACCACGAATTTATTATACTACAATTGTCATTCAAAATCTTTTTTATTTTTAAAATTAGTTATAATAACTTCTTCAACTTTTCCTCTTTTACTACCATCAGAATTAATATTTCTTTTAGCTTCAATTACATTAATATTAAAATCTTTATAAAGTTCATTTACTAAAGTTGTATTATGATTTGATAACATTACATAACAGCCCTTATTAGATAATTCTTTAAAAACTCTAGCAAGTCTTTTTTGTTCTTCTTTACCAAAGCCATCTTCAGTATAACTGTTAAAGGTGTAAGTATCAGAATCATATGGTGGATCAAAGTAAATAAAATCTCCCTTTTTGGCATCTTTTACGGCTTCTTCAAAATCTACTGATAATATTTTAATATCATTAAAATTTAAATAACCACAAATGATACCTAGATTTTGTCCTTCATATGTATTAACTTTAGCTTTTTTACCAAATGGCACATTAAATTCATTTTTACTATTAACCCTATATAAACCATTAAAACAAGCTTTGTTTAAATAAATAGTACGCGCTGCTCTTTTGTAATCTGCTATTTTATTAAATTTCTTTTTATCTCTATCTAAATTTCTAATCTTATAATAATATTCGTCAGAATGCAGAGCTTCATGATGATTTAATTCTCTACACATTGCTTCAAATTTTTTTTCATCTTTAATACATTCATAGACATTCATAAGTTCTTTATTAGAATCGTTGATAACTGCTTTTTTAGGTGATAGTTCAAAAAGTAATGCTCCACCACCAACAAATGGTTCATAATAAGTATTAAATTCATCTGGAATATATTGTTTTAATTTATCAATTATTTGTCTTTTTCCGCCTGCCCATTTTACAAATGGTTTTCCCTTAATCATTAATATCACCTCTTGATGAGCTACTTATTAATTCATTTCTTTCTTTTTTTATTTTTATAATATCTTCAGTTCTTATTAGATGAATCATCATTTTAAAACACTTATCATACCATTCACTTAATTCATAATCTGACAAATTATTAAATGATGGTTCTTTAGATTGATGATTTATCCCCATTTTATTAACTATTGTTTCTATAGAGTCTAATAATTCTTTGCCAATTTTTTTATATTTACTTTTATTGGTATCAATATACAAGTCTATTTTTTTCAATAAAGTTTTTTTAGATTCAATGTTATTATTTCTAATGTCATTATAGGATAATAACAAATATGAAATTTCTTCTGGAACAAGATCTAGTATAGAATCTACATCTGCATCTCTTTTTCTTATTCTCATAGTGTTTTCTTCACTATATAATTCATAATTCATTTTTTCTAGTATTATTGGTACATTATGAGAAATGATATTCTTTGTTTTTATATTTCGAAAATAAACATTTTTTATTCCAATTTTTTCTTCAATAACTAATAATAAATTTATTAATAATTCTAAAAAATTTAAAAATATTTCTTTTGTTAAAACATCACATTTATTAATAATTCTACTTGTTATTCCAATATGTTCTAGGTAATCATCCAAATCAGTAAAAGTATCTCTATACTCCCATAAATTAAAAACGTATTCATTTAAAAATTCAAAAAAACTCATATCACAGGAATTATAATATATTGTATCCTCTTCAAATAATACTTTAATTAACTTCTCAAATTCCTTTTCTATATCTAACCTATTTTCAATTTCAAATATACTTTTTCTCATAATTTCCTCCATTTATATTGGCGATATACAAAATTTTTCAATTATTTGGATAAAATAATAATAGCCAAAATTCATTTACATTTTACCATACAAAAAAGCATTTTTCTTCAAAATGCCTTAATTTTCAACAATATTTTCATATTTATTACTTATATTATTTTATATTTTTTTGATAATTTAATATCTTTATTAAAATAATTTGTTTTTAAATTATTAGTATTAACATATTTTCACCACTTTTTATTATTTTGTGATAAAAAGTGGTGAAAATCAATGTTTATTGTGTATTTAAA
>CANQZH010000024.1 GCA_947628245.1 uncultured Bacilli bacterium
TTACACACCTTTACTATAATTAGTATAGCACTCGATGTGTTTTACCTGCGAAAAAAATTTACACCCTTTTAAATCTAAAGCAGTTGTATTTTGCTAAATTTTGTAATATAATAACCCTAATTTTAGAGAGAGGAATCTTTATGCAAGTAGTTTATAATAAAAATAATATTAATTTAAATTACTTAAATAACTATGTAAAATATTTTGTAAACGATGATTGTTTATATTTGTATAATACTCTTTATAACAAAAAAATAATTTTAAAAAGTTCAAATAATAATTTACAAGAATTATTAATGAAGCTTCACCGTGGAATTAACTATAAACAACTTATAAAAATACTTCAAAAAATATCTAATAAACCAGAAAATTTATACGAATATTTATTACAAAATTTTATAGTAGAATGAGGTGTTGTAATGCAAAAAGAATTATTAAAAAAATTTAATATTGATAATAATTTTTATGTTGACGATATCTTTGTGTTTACTAACGAAAGTAATAAATATTCTTTTTTATTAAATAAAAATGGTTGTTCTATGATTGTTGATGAAGAATTATTAAATAACATTAAAACTAAAAATATTGATGAAAACTTAAAATTTAAAATGTTACAACACGGATTAGCAAAACTTAAAAATCCTAGAATTGGTATATCAAAAGAAAAAGATGAAAATATATACTTTATAATAGATGTTACCAAAAAATGCAATTTTAACTGTTTATACTGTTTTAGAAATCTTGAAGACAATAGAGTTATTGAAAATGATAAATTACAAGATATTTGTTCTTTCATATTAAACATCGTCAAAAAACGAAAATTAAAGAATGTACAAGTTCAAATTTGGGGTGGAGAACCTTTACTAGCAATTGATAAGTTAGAGTTTGTATATCATTTTTTCAAAGATACAAATATTAATTTATCAATTGATATTGAAACAAACGGAAGTTTGATTACAGATGAACTTGCCAAAAAATTATTTGATATGAAAGTAAATATTGGTGTAAGCCTTGATGGAAATAAAAAACATCAAGACATTCAAAGGCGATTAATTAATGGTAAATCATCTAATGAAATGGTAAAAAAAGGAATAAACAATTTAAAAAAATATTATGGCAACAATATTAGTGGCATAACAGTAGTTACAAAGTATAACTACAAAGATATTACTGATATCATTAATTATTTTACTAATGAACTTAAAATATCAAATATGAAATTTAATATAGTAAAAGATAATCCAAATGCTAATGAAGATAAAATTGGTTTATCACTAGAAGAAGTCAAATGGTTTGCAAACAAATTATTTGATGTAGTTGAATTATATAATCTATTAGGGATAAGATTTTATGAAGGAAATATTCAAACAAGAATTAATAATTTAAATGAAAGAAGTAATAATAATTGTTGTATTTCTAATGGCTGCAAAGGTGGAATAAATATATTATCAATAGATATGAATGGCAATATTTATCCTTGTGAAATGATGGATTATAAAAATGTTAAAATTGGTTTAATCTATAAAGATGGAAAATTATCTTCAAACATTGATTTAAAAAAGCAAATAAACAAAGCTAAAAAAGAAAATGTATATTTTCAAAAAAAGATAAACAAAGAATGTAAAAATTGTCCTTGGCATTACTATTGCCAAGGAGGCTGTACCAGCCGAATTATTTATTCAAATGGCAAAATGAAGTACGATGAAATAGAATGTGAATTCAACAAAATTATATATGAAAGAATAATTGACCAAATGTTAAAAAATATTCGAATGGGGGAATGAAAAATGGTTAATTCTTATATTGCTTTAGGCTATAAATGTAATCATAATTGTTTAACTTGTCCACTAAGTACTTATGATAGATTACACGGACAATTAGATTCAAAAATAATTAAAAAAAATATTACAAAATTAAGTTCTTATGGTAGTGAATTACATATAACAATTTCAGGTGGAGAACCGACTTTAAATCCCAACTTTTTAGAAGTCTTAAAAATTTTAGGAAAATCAAATGCATATATTACTATTCTTTCTAATGCAACAAAATGTCAGGATAAAAACTTTGTAAACAGTATTATAGAGTCTTTAGGATATGATTATGACTTTAAAAGATTTAGATATATTACAGCAATTCACTCATTAAATAAAAATATTCACGATAAATTAACTGGAACAGATGGAAGTTTTATAGAAACAATGAAAGGGTTAGAAAATTTAGATAAAAGTAATATTCAAGTAACAATAAAAAATATAATGAATAAAATAACAGCCCAAGATATGAAAAAAACTTTAGAATTTTTATGTAATTATTTTTCAAATAATATTAATTTTGAATTATGTGCAACAGATTACTCTGGTAGATGTCGAAAAAATGTGAACGAATTATATATAAACTTTAAAAATTTACAACCTTATGTAGAAGATAGTTTAGATTCATTTGAAAAAAATAAGAATAATTGTGGTAGAAAACTAGAAATTATTGAAACTCCATTGTGCTTAGTAGACCCTTATTATTGGAAATATTATAAAATTAATAATAGAAAAAATTTAACATATATTGCCCCTAATGATGAATCAGTAGATAATATGAGCGAAAATGTATATTCATATTGTAATACAAATTACAGTGAATGCCAGTTGTGTGATGTGAAAGACTATTGTAGTGGTATATGGCAATCAACTTATGATATAGAACCTAATAAAGAAAATATCCTAAGACAAATAAAAGCAATTTAAATGAAAGGAGGTGAAAAAATGGGAGCTCAAGAAAAATCAAAAAATTTAAAAGTTTTTTCTAAAAAACTAAATTCAATTGTTGATATCTTTTCTATAGAAGATAGATTAATACCAGCTATGGTAAATGCTTCTTGGCTAGATGAAGGATGGAATAATTATAGTGATTCTTGGATGGATAAAGGATGGAATAATTATAGTGATTCTTGGATGGACAAAGGATGGAATAATTATAGCAATTCTTGGATGGATAAAGGATGGAATAACTCAAGCGGTTCGTGGAGTGATTCAGGCTGGAGTAACTCAAGCAGCGGTGGTGGTTGTTATATTACAACTGCAGCTGTTGAATATCTAGGGTTAGCTGACGATTGTGATGAATTAAATACTCTTAGAATGTATAGAGACAAACTAGTTGAAGAAGATCCAAATTTTAGAAAAATTGTATTGGAATATTATAAAACAGCACCTCAAATAGTTGAAAAAATATCTAACAGTCCTAATAAAAATGAAATTTTAGATAGCATCTATAATAATATGGTTTTGCCTGTTTTAGATTTATTAAAAAAAGGAAAAATTCAAGAAGCTAAAGACTATTATATAAGCATATATAATGAGTTAAAATCTAAATATATTCAAAGTCCTCCAAAACAATTAGTAAGAAAAATTTGAAAAAATATCTTTATAAAAAAATTCTACAAATGTATTGTAGAATTTTTTTATTTTAAATTAATAAAAAAATAAACTTATTAAAAGTCTATTTTAAATTCATTACATAATTTTTCCCGTGAAGAGTAACTAATAAATCAATCTTATCGCCCTTCTCTACTTCACTATCAACTACTAATAACCAAGTATCATCTATCTCATTAGGTGTCGCACTAGCTACCGAAAATTCTTTAACTTCATCTTTTATCTTAGCTCGAATTTTAACAAAATCATTAATAAAGCTACTTACATTTTTCTTAGATTGATAATAATATGCTGTTTGATCAAGTTGAAAAAATACATTTAAAATAATCATTCTTTTATTAGAACCATACTTTTTTGGATCAATAGTAATTGACCTTGTTAAATCCTGACATACCGAATTACTACTACACTTTTTATAATTATAATCATAAGAATTTGCAAAAGCATAACTTTTAATTTGTAACTCAGTAACATTAAATAACGTATCAGACATATCCAAAATTTTTCCCAATTCATAAGTTTTAGCATCATAATTATTAACGATTGTTTCATAATCTAATCTAATATTTTTATAAATAGGAGTTACCCCAATAAGTGTATTTTCTAAAGATTCTAAAATTCTTAAATCATAATGAGTATTAGCATCCGGAACTTCATAAACTAAAACATAAGTATTTTCTTTTTCACCTTCAATAACCATATCCCTTGTATAAGCAATACCTAAATCCGGAAAATATGTTCCCCTATCTAAAGTTGGCATAATATATTCTCCATTAACTAAAACTTTAAAATTTTCATAATCAAGACGTTCACTTTCTTTATTACTATTATATACATTTAAAGCTACAGCTAAAAAATATTTATTTTTATCAATAACACTTCCATTAGTAGTTTTATTTGTTAAAAGACTATCAACAACTCTAATTACTAAACCATTATGATTCATTCTTTGCTGCTGTCCATAGGAACGATGATAAACACCAAAATTTAAATATAAAATTCCAATAACAGCTCCAATTAAAACTAAAACAAAAATAACAAAAATTAATCTATTTTCCAAAAAATAATATTTAAATTCTCTTCTAAATCTTCTAAAACCTCTTTGATATTTATAATTATTTTTTCCTAAAGTTACCTCAAACTCTTCCCTATCCAAATCAGTAACTTCTAAATCTCTAACATCATTTTCAAAATCAAATTTTTTAATATCAAAACCAATACCCCTTAACAAAGCATAAACAAAGAAAAATATTTGAGGAACATAAAAAGCAAATGATAAATCTCTAAAAACTCTACCTGTCTGAGCTGATAACGTTCCAGCTTCAATAGTATTCATAACATTGTGAGTTAAAATTACAGCCACTAACAAAATCATATAAAAAATAATTATTCCTAAATATAACTTAGTATTTTTTTCTTTTTGCCTCATCAATAAAAAAATCAATATATTAAAAATCAAAACAGCTGATATTATTACAAATATCCACGAGCTAATATAATTACTTGCAATATTAAGTTCATTAGTAGTATAACCAGCATTGACATAATCAACAAAAAAACTATTAATTTTTCCTGTATGAAGTAACAAAATAAAAAAAAGCAAACTTAAAAAAAGATGGATTAATTTAAAATGTTTAATTAAAAAAGCATAAGGTTTTCTAAGTATCAAACTAATCCCTCCTTCTATTACTAATATAAATATATCATAATTAGTAATAAATTGCTATAAATAAAAAAAGCACTTTATTAAAATGCTATTTTTGATGAACCAAAATTTGACCTTCAGTTAAATAAATAGTTTTATTATCTTTTAGTAAATTAGGAACATTAGTTTTAAACATCGTTGCTACATTATCTAGTGAATCTCCATCTTTAGTAATATAATAACTATAATTATTTTTAGGAATTAATATCTCTTGATTAGGATAAATATAATCTTCCATATTTAAACCATTCATACTAGCAAGTAATTCTGGATTTATATTATATTTTCTAGCAATACCATACAAAGTATCTCCTCTTTCAATAGTATAAGTATTATAATAATTCGCATCATTTATTGGAACTTTTATTTGTCTTCCACTTCTAATATCATTTTCATTAGTCACATTATTTAAATCCATTATCGTTTTTTTATCTAAATGTAATAAATTACAAACTGAATCCAAATTTTCCCCTTCTTCTAAAATATAATAATCATACATCATTATCACTCCTAATATAAAATATGTAACTTTCCCAATTCGGGTACAAATATCTAGAAAATAAAAATATTTTGATTATTAAAATTCCATTCAAACTTATTTAACAACTTAACTTGCCCAATATCAAAATTATATTCATATAAATTATCTTTAATTAAATAAAATACTTTATTATTTTGAGTAGCAACTATTTTTACATCTTCATTAACTAACGTAATTTCTTGATCTAAAATTAATGCTTTTAATTTTTGATCACTTACATAATCAATAGTATTTACACCTTTAAATTCATTGTTTTCTAAAATTTTATTAAGACTCATTCTTACCCAACCATTATCATAAAATAACCCTTGTTTATTTTGGGTACCAATTTTTTCTATTTTCCTTTTTTCTAAATTAATTTTCCATTCAATCTTTTCTTTATTATCTAACAAATAAATCACATTATCAAAAACTCCTAATAGCTTACTATCAAAATAAATTTGTTTCTTAAAATCCCAATTTATCACTTTACCATTCCTAGAATTAATAAGATAAACTTTACTAAAATAATAATTTGCCTCATAATTAGGAACCAAAAGATAATCTTTAGTTTGAATAATTAATTTAGGATCATAAACATCTTCATTAAATAAATTAATTTTTTCATTTTTTTCCAAACTTAAATGATCAAAACCTCGATAATTCCAAATATAAAAATCGTGATAATAATAATCATATATAGTAATATCATTATATTTTATTGGTTCCATCTCTTCCCTATTACCAATCTTAGAAAAATTAGCTTTCATTTCATCACTAGCTAATAAATAAGAAAATTGACCTTCATCATCATAACATAATGGATAAAAACTAAGATTATCACTATCAATTATTAAACAAGTTTCCTTATCCGTTTTAAAAACATCAATCTTTTTAATTAACTTCTTCTTCCAACTGTAATTTTTAACAATTGCCCATCCTAAAGATTTATCTTCATAATTAAATTTAAAAAAATAACTTTTCTTTAATTTATCATAAGACTCCTCTACCCCAACATCATTAATATTATAATTCTTAGTATAACTTTTAGTCTTAAACAAATTAAAAGCCCCAATAAAAAGAAGAATTAAAACAAAACATAGCAAATAAAATCTTCTCTTTTGCTTAATTATTTTCAACTCTTTGGTATCCATATTTTTTCTTTTCTTCCATCATAAATTCCGTTATAACCGTTTCAATATCTATTAAAGATTTTTTATCTAAATTAGTTAAAATAACCGTTTCCTTAACTGTATCAATCGTAACCTTTCCCCATAAAAGTCCCCTAAAAATTTGCATATCATTAAATAAATCAGGAGTAATAGAATTTAAACTATAACCAAACAATACCCTCTTTTGTCCAATTAAAATTCTTTTATTAGTTAAAACCACAACAGCTGTCGTAAAAAAATCTAAAAAACTATCATTTTTTTGTCCAGCAAAAGCATATATAACTTCTTCATCAGGATTTAAATGTTCTTCCACAACTGAAGCATTTTGATATAATCGCCAAGCAACCGTTCCTGGATATTTTTTCTTAAATTCCTTAACTTTCTCAAAACAAGACATACAATCAACTCCTAAATTAATTATAAAACAAAAAAGAAGAAAAATCTTCTCTTTTTAAACTTTTTTCGTATTTCCGGTAAAAGTCCAACCATCTAATCTTTTAGAAGCACTCCAAATAACTTCTTCATTAACAACTTCCCCAGCAATTTTAGTAGCTCTTATAGACTCATTATCCGTATATTTATAACAATAATTACTTGCTAATTCATAACCACTTGGACATTTATATCCCTTAAATGATGAAACAGCTGCTGTTACACAACGGTCATTATCTAAAACGGCATCATCATCTTTACAATAATAATATCCCGGGGTAACATTCTTTTTACGACATTTAGTATAAGAACCACTACCAATTTGTTCATATCCATTTGGACAAGAATATCCATCTTTACCCTTTTTAACTGTTGGTGATGTTGTAGTCATACATTTTTTATCAGAAGTTACTGTTGAACCAGCTTTACAATAATAAGCTTTAGTAGTATTTCTAGTTGCATTAATGGTTTTTACACAACTATTATTAACTTTGCTGTAGCCACTTGGACAACTACTACTAGCACTTTTAACAACAATAGCATTAGTATAACTAACACACTTTTTACCACTTAATGTACCAGATTTACAAGTATATTTAAAATAATTTTCGCTATAGAAACGACACTTTCCATTACCAGCATAAACACCAGCTACACAAGAATAATTTTTAACTGTTCTTGTAGCCTTACGATATTGATAATAACCACTAGAAGTTTTTCCTAAATAAGTATATAATGATTTATCACTATTTGTTTTAAGAACTTTAGTTTTAACTACTCCAACATCTTTCCAATCACTATAATTAGGTGTAGCATTAATTACAATATAGCACATTTTTTTGCTACTATCATAAGTCCCAGCCTTACAAGAGACTACAGCATTAGTCGTAACCTTACAACGATTATCACTAGTCAAAGTACCTTTACTACATCTATAAGTTGCAGCCTTATTTACTACAGCCGTTGTAGTAGTACATTTTGTACCATTTAAAGTATACCCTTGTGGACAAGAATAAGTTGTTTTATTTTTAGGATAAGGATCTTCAATTTTTTGACAAACATTATTAATCAAATTATATCCAGTTGGACAACTTAAAATATCTTTACCAGTAGTTACAATTGGATCAGCATATTCATATTCTACTTCTTCCGAATGATAACTGGCTTTAATATTCTTAGCCGGTTTAACATCATAAATTGGAACAGCACTAGCCTTTAAAACAGCCACATTACTATAACATTTTGTTCCAACTAAAGTAAAACCATCAGGACATTGATAACTAGCTTCAGCTTGAATCGTTCTTCTTAATTCATACATAGTTGTTAAATTTTCTTCTTCCGTATCTTTATTATTATTAGTAGTAGTTGTAGCTTTGTTAGAATCATTATTAGAAGTAGATTCTTTAACATTAGAACTAGACCCTTTTTTAAGAGAATTATAATTTAAAGTGTAATTTTCAGTCTTACTTTTTTCACCACAAGTCAAATTAACATCTAAATTATACTTAGTATCATTAATTTTCGTAACCGCAATGCCACTTATATTTTTATCACATATTACCTTATTTGAAAGCTTTAATTCATCAATCATATCAGCGTCAATCATATCCCCTAAAGAAATATCTATCTCTTCTTGTTCTTCAACAGGACGATTAACTTCATCTTTAAAATAAGTATATGCACTAGCTCGCATTGTTTCAACATTTTTATTAAATTTTGTATTTTCATTATGTTTTTTAATATTAGTAACAACAAAAATAATTAAAAAGATAAACCCTAATAAGATAATTAGTTTAACAGCTAAAGATGCTAAATCAGGATGAAAACTTATCTTGCTTTCCTCAGTTTCCTTTTCTTCAACTATCGTTTCTTCATTTTCTTTAATTTTGCTTTTACTCATAACTATCCCCCATTTAATTAAAAAATATAATACACTAAAATGAGTAAAAAGTCAATGGGACCTCTTAAGTGCTTAAAATGTTGCATATTATCATATTATATGATAGAATAATTAATACCTTGGGGTAGTAAAGGTTTCGACAGCAATAACTAGATAAGACTGCAAGTAGTAGGCATACTTAAAATGCACCAAAAAAATAAACGGAGAGAATAACTTTTCCGCTTCTTTTGCTCCTGTAGCAGCCTAGTTATATAGGTATAGAAGGCTCTTGTTAACTTTTTCTTATGGAGTTAATAAAGGGTTCATAAACATAAGATATATAATATTTTTTTCTTAGGAAATATTATGAATTTATACTAAGAATCGTATTAGTCTTTGGTGGGTTAGATCCATAGCTAATATTAAATTTAATTCTAACTAAACTTGTAGATGTTTTATCATAGAATTGTTTGGACAGGGGTTCAATTCCCCTCTACTCCACCAATGTGTATTAAACAAACTTTCTGTTTGTTCGTTGATATTTTGTAAGAAATTAATACTCTTACTTTTTGATACATTTTTATTTAATTATTGCATATAATATTATAACAAACTACCATAAGAGATGGTTTATATTGTCATATAAGAACTCTGCTCAATCCGAAGCTTCACGTTTAATACGTGAAAGGTTTATTTAGGAAGAATGGAGTTTTTATTTTTTTTAGTAAAAAAGAATATTTTTGAAAAGAATAATTTACTTAAAAATTTTTATATATAGCGATATAAT
>CANQZH010000025.1 GCA_947628245.1 uncultured Bacilli bacterium
ATAATTTGTAATTCTTTCATTACATTCTATACAATCAAATTTTTTCTCTAAATATTCTTTTTCAGATTTTTTTAAGCGATCTTCTCTCAAATCAAATAATTTTTTTAACCAAAATAAATCTAAATCATCTAAAACTCCGTATCCATTACCTGATAAAACTTTAAAGATTGTTTTATCTTTAGATTCATATATATTGTCAACAACTATATCAAAATAATACCCATATTCAAAATTATATTCTAGAATGAAACTTATATCTTTTTTTAATTTTAAATCTTTAAGTATTAAATTTTCTAAGTTTTTTTCTTTTTTGGTTTCTTTGATTAAATAAGGATAATATATAACGTTTTTATAATTTAATTCATACATTGGAATTTTACTACCGTTCATTGAAACAATTATAAACTCACACAAATCCTTTAAACTAATATTTTCATCAACTTCAACTTGTCTATTTATTCTGTTTGGAATTTCTCCTAATGCTATATTTAATAATACTTTCATACTACCATCCTTTTCGCATTTATTTAATTCACTATATCATTTTTTAGAAAGAAATTCTACTCATTAATCAATTCTTTTAGTTTATTAATTTGTCTATTTAATAACACACATAATCTTTGAATTCTGGTATCAGAGTATCCTGTTAAATGTTGATATTTGTGTAGTAAATCATCAAACCATTCTACTATACCATCTAATTTTGATATATCTATTCTTTTGAGATTTTTAACTACTTTTATACTTTCATCGAAAGGTTTTATTTCATAGAAAAATCTTCCAATTCCTGAAATATGAACTTCTTCATCATCATAGTACTCAATATTTAAACTTTGTCCATTATCAAAAATGGGCGCTACATCAAGCCATTTTAAAGTATTCACATCTCTTATAATTCCAAAGTTATTTAAATGTCTATCTTCATTCATAATAAGAAAATCTAAAATATACATATTTTCAACTTTTTCTCGAGCATTTTCTATACCATTATCTTCTAACTTTTTAATGTATTCTTCATAATCTTTAATACTATCATATCTTTTCATATCATTTTTAATTTGATAACAAGTGATAAATTCTGTATCTTTGTTAATAAAACATGGACATTTAGACACTACTATATCTTTATAGGTATCTATTGTATATTCTACATAATTAAATCCTAATCTTTTACATATTTCACTTGCTAAAACTTCATTAAATGGTTGTAAGGTTTCATTTTTGTAACCACCCTTTAATAAATATCTTATTCCATTTTCAATAATCCAAGCCTTTTTTAGCATTCCATCGGTAGTATTATTAGGAGTTTTTAGGGATGTTTCTTTGGTTATTGTTTTACTATTTATTGATAAAGATGCTTCCATAAATTCAGCATAATCAAAATCATTATCAAAAAAATTAATTTCATCATATGAAATATTACTGTTATAAGGTTTTAACCAATATTGATCTGATAAAGATAAGCCAAAAGCTTTATCTAAAAGTTCATAAGGTGCAGTTATATTTAAACGATGTAATAATAAATCTAATTTATCACGCCACGAAGGAATACCTCTTCCTTTAAACCATTCGCTTAAATTAGTTCTAAAAGGAGTATCATTAAAATCATTTTCAACATAAAAACTTTTTAAAATATAAGGTGCATAATTAATATCTTTAACTTCATATATATAATCAAAGAACTTTGAAGTTTCATTATACTCAGCTATCAATACTTCTACATTTTTATTCATCAAAATGCATTTCACATAAATCACCTCATTTGTAATAATTTATATTATTATATCATATTGTTTTTTATTATATTAATAAAGTTAATTATATCTTGTTGATAACTACTTATAAATTTTAAAAAATTAATTTAGCTATTATTAATATATTTTATAATTCTTTCTTTATTATTTTCTTGATAACCTGCTAATTTATTTTTTTGAAGTAATTTTTTTATCAAATTCAGATCATTTTCAACCACATTATTTAATTTATTTAATCTTCCATTATTAATAATTTGTTTAGAAACACAATTATTATAATCTATTTCTTCATAACAAAATAATTCTAATTTATCTTGATATTTTTCTTTTAAATTATTTGCAATTAATAAACCTTCTGGATCAAAATCACCATTATAATATAATTTATTACCTGATTCTATTAATTTATCCAAAAGCAAATAAACACTTAAATTAAGAAAACCACTTGTAACTATAATACATTCTTCAACATTTTTAATTATAGCTTCATTTAATATTGAAGGATTTTCAAATATAAATACTCTTTTTTTCTTACTATAGCATTTATCAACTTTTAAAATATTTTGAATATTTAATATTAAAGTTTCATTATTTTGAGCAAATTCATTTAAATAATCTTTATTAGTAAATAAATTATAAGTTATTACAAAATTAGATATATTATCAATCATCAAATTAAATGAATTTAATAATTTAATTTTATCAATTCTTTTTTCAGGATATTTCATCTTATTTAAATAAGCTAAAGCATAAAGAAATAGAATATTATTATTTTTATCTAAATCAAGATAATGAGGATCTTTAGTATATAATGCTGAAAAAATTGATAATGAAGTACTTTTATCTGGTAAATTATTAATTAAATTAATTGTTAATTCTATTTCTTTTTTTAAAGATATTTTATCTTTTAAATAACGTTTATGAATTAAATTATAAGGCATTATGTGATTATTAATGACATTTTTAAACCAATCATTTCCTTTAGAAAAATGATTTTTAATTATATTTTGATAAAATTGTTGTTCAGCTTGTAAATTATTTAATTTATTTTCTTTATTAGTAATTAAATTAATATTTAAGTATTCTGAAACTAAAATGCTTAGATCAAAATTATCACCATATTTAGTTTCTTTCATAATTTTTATCAACTTTGTTACAGATAATATTACATTATCGTGGTTATTTAAATGATAACCTAATAATTTTGAAAAAGCATTAGCCTCTTCTATACTTAAATTACTAATTTTTATTTTTCCAACAAATTTTCCATAAGATTTATATTTTCGATATAATTCTTCAATTAATCTTTCAAAACCATTTTGATTTTTAAAAAATAAAGTATAATCATGAATTTTCATAGTTATCATTAAATTCCTTCCGGTTATTGATAATCTTTTTGTATGTGCCATTCCAACGATATCTTTCAACGCCAACTACTTTAGAATTATGTGGTCTTATTAATTCACATATTGATAAATCACTAACAGTATCATAATCTCCCCATAATACTTGAGAATTAATAATAAAATCTATATCTAAAAATTTTAAAATACCAAACATTTCTCTAATATTATCTTCATCAACACCAGCGAAAGCTTCATCAAGAGCAATTAAACGCAGTGAATTATTTCTAGCTAAATTTAACTTAGCATAAACACTGGCAAAAAGCGGAATATACATACTTTTAGCTCTTTCACCACCACTAAATTTAGAAAACGTTTTATCAGTAAGTTCCTTAAAATCCTCACCATTTCTTTGATATAGCAATTGAAAGGTAAACCAAGAACGATAATCTAAAACTTCTTCCATAATTTTAGCAAAAGGAGTATAAGAATCAGCATATAATTCTTCAGCTTTTTTAATTTTACTTCGAAAATGATTAATTAATTTATCTGAATCTTCTTCTTTTAAGGCAGTTGGATTTATTTTTAATATTCTAATTAATTCTTTAGTATCAATTTCATTTTCATTATTTGCTACATTATTTTTCCAAACAAGTTTAAAGCGTAATGCGCTATTTTCTTGCATCATTTGCATAATATTATTTATTTTTTTAACCCATTCATTTGAAGAATTAATTCGATCTCTTATTTTTTCACCAACTGTATTTAAAAGTATTTCTTCAAATAAGTAACGATCTTGTTCATTAATCAAATCTTTGTTTTCTAATAAATCAGTTTCTAATTTTTTATTTAAATTAAGTAGATTTAATTTTATTCCTTGGTACAAAGCAACTATATCAGTTCTACTATTAAAATTATAAAGTTCTTGATAGTCTTCATTTTTTTCTTCATAATCATTAAATAATTCGATAGTTCTAAGAGAATAATCATTTAATTCTAATTTATAATGATTATAGGATTCAAATAAATTTCTTTGAGCATCATTTAAATTTTTATCTTTTCTATTACTATTGTCATTTAAGATTTTCTTTATAGTAATATTTATATCATCTATTTCTTCATCATAAATATAACCTAGTTTATATTCTCTAATAAAGAAATCTTTATATATTTCTAATTCTTTAGCAAGTTTTTCTTTTTTAGAAACTAACTCTTTTAATTTTTCTTCTTCAAAAATTTGATTTTGTTCTAATTTAGCAATTTCTTGAATTAAATTTTCTTTTTCAGTCTCTAAACTACTTAATTCTTTTTCAACTTTCATTAATTTTTCTTTTTGCTCTTGAAATTCAACTGTATTAAGTAATTCATTAATATTTTTTTCTTTTTCTTTATTAAGTTCTAAACTAATTTCTTTTTCATTTTTATCAGCAACTTGATAAGCAATGTTGTTAATTAAATCTTCTAGACGTTCTTGATAATTATCAAATATTTCAGTTTTGCTAATATAAGAATTTTGAGCATTTATATAAAGGCTTAGTAATTCTTTCATATTATTAATGTCACTTATAACTTCTTGATATGATTCTTTATTTAAAGGGATAGTTAATCCTTGTTTTTTCATTAAAATAGTTTCATTTAATTTTTTTAAAGAATTGTTTATAACTGTTAATTTTTCTTCTATTTCTTTTTGTTTATTATCAGTCCATTGTAATGATTGATTAATATTATTTATTTTTAACAAAACATTTTTAATAAATTGATTATTAGGCAAATTATCTTTTTCAATTTTGATAATATCTATTTTTTTAAGATTGCTTTTGATAATATTATCTAAATTAGTAATTTCTTTTTTAAGAATATCTATTTCTTGCTTTAATTCTTCTAATTTTTGTTTTTTTAATTCTAATCTTTTTAAGTAACCAATATAACAATGACGATAGTCTTTACTTGGTTTAGAATTTAAGAAATCTATATGGGCTTTATTAGAAGATATATTTACTAAATCATTTTCATCAATACTAATTGATTCTAAAATATCTTTTAAATATTCTTTACTAAAGCTTGATTTTTCATCAATAACAATATTAAAATATTTTAACAAATTATTTTTTTTCTTAGTTGATTTAGTTAAATAAAATATTTTTAAATTTAAATTATTAATTTTAGAAAGATCTTTTTCATCAATTATTTTGGCATTTAAAATATTTAAGTCAAGTAATGAAGCTTCAAGAGAATCTTTTTCTACAGCTGAAATATTTTCTTTAAATTCAAGACATTTGTATAAAGGAATATTTTTTATATTATTTTCGTTTAAAATTTGATCTGTATCTTCACTAAAAGAAGGTAATTCTAAATCATCTTTAGTTTCAATTTCTAAATATTCGTTTTCTAAAAGAGATAAATCTTTTTTCATTAAATTAAGTTTATTTTCAATTTTTAAATTATCCGCTGTTAAAACATTAATTTGATCGCTCGCCGTTTCATTATATAATTCTTTAGCTTCATTGAAATTATCTTCAGTATAATCAGCTATTAAACTTAAAATTTGTTTTTTAATTCCATCAGCAAGTTTTAATTCTTGATTATTATTTTGTTTATTAATAAAATCTTCTTGCCAACTCATTATACTTTCTTTTAAATTATTTTCTTCCTTTTTTAGAGAATTTTCTAATTTAATATATTCATTATTAAGTTTTTCAAAATCAATTTTGGTACTTTCATTTTCTAATTCTATTTTTTCTTGTTCTAATAAAAGTTGTAATACTTCACTAACTTTATTTTTATATTTTTGTAAAGTACTATTTAAAGAGTTAACCCAAGAATCGTCATTAATATTAGAAAGTTCATAATTATTTATTTCTTGGAAATTAATGCTTAAACTTATATCTTTTATGTCATTAGTAATAGTTTCTAATTTGTCTTTCAATTCCAAAATTTGATTATTAACTCTTGATAGATCTTTACTAATTCTAATTTTTTCCTCTTCTTTATTAGTTATATCATTTGCTAAAAGATTAATTTTTTCTTTTAAAGACTTAATATTTACTTTAACAGCCTCTAGAGATTCGATTTTTTCATTTAAATCACTATTATCAATTTCTGATTTTATTCCTTTATTAATTTGAATTTTTTTACATACTTCGTCATATCTTAATTTTTTATTATGCCAGTCATTTTTAAGATTGTTAATATTGTTTTCTAATTCACTAACTCTTTTTAAATAATCATTATAATTATCATAACTATTTTTATAATTTTTAGCTTTAGTATAAAGTAATAATTCATTGTAATTATGATATACTTTCAAAAAATCTTTTAAGCACTTAATGTTTTTTTCTAAGGTTTCAATTTGTTCTTTTGTTTTATTCATTTGTTCAATTGCTTCTGATAATGGCCTTAAGTCTTCTTCAGTAAGAGGCTGTAAAACTTTATTTAAAACGTCAATTAGATTAGTAGGTTTATAATCTTTTGATAATTTATTACTTCTCAATTGTAATAATAATTTTATGAATTCATCATACATTAAAAGATTAGGAAAACCAAATATTAAACGATTTACCATAGCTTTATAATCTTTCATATTATCAACAAATTCATTAATGGTTCCTAAACGAGCTTTTAATTCATTTTTAGATAGAGGAATTTTATAAATGGGATCTTTGTATAAGTAAAAATCTTTATTAATTCGTGAACCATCTTTTAGGCAAAATCCCCAAGATTCAACAGGACGGCCTTTGCGGGCTTTTAGACCTAAACCAATAGTTAAATATGTTTTTTTCTCTTCATTATATATTTCCATATATAAATATGATGTTGCTTCTTCTTTTTGAATAGAATCACTAGTTCCAAGAATATAATCTTCAATTTTTCTTTCTTTAGAGCCAAATGGATCTAAACGATCAGGTGCTTTATTACCATCTAAAATAAGGGGAATAAAAGATTGCATCGTAACTGATTTGCCACTTCCATTAGAACCCCGCAAAATAAGTTTTCCACCATAGAAATCAAATTCTTCTTCATCATATAACCAAAAATTTAATAAGCCAATTTTACTTACTTTCATCTATTTCACCTCCAAATAAATCTAATGTCTTTTCATAATTTTTAGGAATATAACCTATAAATTTAGAAACTATTGGATAAATATGATATGTGTTTTCTTCTTCTTTAATAAAATCATACTCTTTCATATAATTTATTACTTCATTAATGAAATTTTCTTGAGACATTTCCCGATGATTCTTACTAAAATAAATTATATTTTCATTTCTTACTTCTTTAATAATTCGTTTAAATTCTTCTTTACTTAAAACTAAAATTTCGTTAGGAGGAAGAATAAACTTTTCTTCATCAATTTTTTGTAAAAGATGATAATTTACCATTAAAACAATGTCACTAATAGCTTTATTATTGGGAAAATCAAAACTTTCTTTATCATATGGATATAATAATAGTTGCATATTTTTAGAAACTTCTAGTTCACTTGCCGTATACTTACTTAATTCATTTTTAATGACACTTCTAAATTTCCTTATGTAATCAATTTCAAATTCAGTTAAATCTTTTGTATAACTAACAAGTGAGTAAAATAAATGACGATAGACTTTGTATCTTCTAACATCTCCAATATTTTCATTTTGATTGGTAAATTCATCATTTATATAATCTTCAATTGTTTGATATTCTAAAATATTATTTTTAAATTCTCTAACATAATAATTAGAAATTCCTGTTGTTTCATATAAAGCTTCAGCATTTTTATCTTCCGTAAATAATTTTTGTTCATCAACAATTTTAATAATTCCAACATCTTTTAAATGGTTAATTACGTTTGATAAACATTTACGATGATGAAGTAAATTCCAATTTGGAATAGTATTAAGTTTTAGGGAAATTGCGGTATTAGTTATGTATTCAATTAAGTCTGATAATATAAATTGTTCTAATTTAGGTTTATCTTCTAAAAATAGTAAAATAATAAATAACATTACATATTCAATTTTATCTTTAAAAGCATTGATGCCCATATAAGCTTTGGGACAAGCCGGAATTTTTTCTAATTTAATAAAGCGATCATTTACTATTAGTCTACTCCCCAATTTATTTTGAATGAAGTTTTTATAATAATCTAAGTTGTTTTTAATACTATAATAAAGATTTGGATTATTGTCCTTTATACACCAATAATTATTTAATAGATATTCTAATTCTTTTGTTTTACCATCCATTTCTTTTGTTTTACTGTCCATTATATATCACCCATAAATTCTATTTCTAAACTATCCATAAAAAATACACCATCAGGAGAAATTATTTTACATTCACCTTTATCTTTTTTTATTTCATAGCTAAGGCCAAATTCAGTTTCTTTCTTTAAAAGAGAACCCGCTAATAATTTTTCAATATATCTTCTTTCTATTTTAGTTAAGTTTATTTCATCTTTTAATATTATTTTTTTATTTTTAACTAATTTTTTTAAAATTTGGCGATTGTTTTCTTGCTCCTCACGATATTTTTGAAGAATTTCTTTTTTTTCAAGGCTTTTATCAACTATTGGTTCAATAACATTTCGTTCTTTTTTGGCCTTTGTTCTTGAAGATAAAGTAATTTCAATAGGAGGAATATCATAAGTATTTATGATTGCATCAGTATTTATATTTGAGTTGCCAACAAAATGACGAACATTAGATATGCCAATTACTACTGATGCATATTTATGGGCTTCATCAATATTTTCTAGACTATCAAATAATTTACATAAATGTTTAAATTCTTCGCGACGACTTGTCATATTACCGTGAAGTTCAATTAATACATTAGCATATTTAGTAATTTTGACAATTATATTATTAGTCGTTTCCATTAATTTAGTACCTTCACTAACGGAAGTAGCTGTACCACAAAACCATTTAAAAATGTTAGTGATTTTACCTAAATTTACTTCTTTAAAGTGATTAAAATCAAATTTATCAAATAACATAGGATTATTTTTATAATAGCTATTTAATTTGTTTAATAACTCATTTATTTTTTCTTCATCTATTTTATTAATGCTTTCGATAATAAAATAGATATTTTTTTGATATCCTTTAATAAAATCATTTAAATATTTAATAATATCAGCTTTAAATTGAAGAAATAATATACTTTGAATTAACTCATCACTTTTAGGTTCATTAAATTTTTTTAAAAAATCTTGATAATTCTCATTTAAACGGTTAAAATCATCATTTAAATTGTTCCATAATTCATTAACCTCTTCATTAGTTAAGTTAATAACATTTTCCATTTTAGAAATAGTTATTTTTAAACGTTCAAATAATTTAGGCTCTAAAGAAGAAGTTTTAATTTCCATTTCTTCTAAGACTAACATTAATCTTTCAATTTCAGTTGCATATTCAGTTAACTGATATCTAAATTTTTTATTTTTAAATTCTTCGACGGTTGTAGCATTTTTGGTATCTTGCATTTTAGTTAAGCTATACCATTCAACTAAAGTTTCTAAATCTCGTTCACATTCTTCAATTGTGTATTCGTTAAAAATTTCATTTTCTTTTAATTCATTATAAATATCTTCTTTATATAGCCAATATTCTAATTTTTCATAGTGGAGATAAAAAGTTCGCATTATGGGTCTATAACGCCAAGAGTTTTCGGCATTTAAATATTTTGTTTCGTATATTTGCTTTGTTAATTTTTCATTTACTACCATATTAACACCCGCTTTGGGTATTATATTACCATATTTTGGCAATTTTTAAAGA
>CANQZH010000026.1 GCA_947628245.1 uncultured Bacilli bacterium
TCATTTTCAATTAATGTTTTAAAATCTACTATTCCATAAGGTATTTTTTTCATTACTTAAGCCCTCTTTCTTATAAAAATTATACTAAATATTCTTTTAAAAGTCACTAATCTATTAATTCAACAATTAGATCACTGTATATATCCACTAATTTTAATCTTTCTTCATTATTATTTAAATCAATTTTTTCATTAACTTCATAATAATTTAAAATATTTTGATTTTCTATTGTTATAACAAAAGGCGTGACAATTTCTTTTTCTAAAGTTTTATATTCTTTATCTTGTTCTTTAATAATTCTTTCTTTTAAAATAGCATCTAATTTTTCTAATATTTGATAGTAACCTTCACTTCCATCTTTAACTTTATTTAATTTATCATCTATTACTTCAAATTTGCTTTTTTCTTCATCTATATTGAAATAATAAAAATTAATTATTTCATATTTATCAATTACATTAGTAAATAATGGAATAATTTTTTTACTTAATTCATCATTTGCTCCAATAAGAAAAATAGCTCTTTCTTTATTAAAAACATCAGCATTATTAACATAAGTAACATTACTATTTACTTTAACATTAAATTCTTTAAAAAAACGATAATTATCCGTACTTTGATAATCTTCATAAGTTTTAAAACCAACTATACTACTACCTAAAATAATAATTATAATTAATAAACCAATTATTTTCTTTTTCATTATTCAACATCCGTTCTACAATTATCTTCTAACTTTAAAGGTATATTATAAGTTTTAATATTACCTAATTCATCAGTAGCATTTATTTCAATTTCTAAAGAATTTTCTTGATAATTTTTACAAGTTTTTTGATAATTATCAACATTAAAAGTTAAATCTTTTAAATAATTTTCTAAACTAATATTTTCTTTACTTTTACAAGTATCTATTTTAGCTTTAACCGTATTATTATCTTCATATAAGGTACAACTAATATTTTGATATATATTATCATCTTCAATTCCACAATAATCTATTGAAGATATATAAATAGATGATTTAGCATTATTATATGCAATACTACCAGAAATATTAAAATTACGACAATTAGAACTAATAGTTTTAAATTCAAAATTATCATTATCATAAAAAATTATGCCAACGATAACTATAATAATTAAAATAATTGGGACAAGAATAAACATTCTCTTTTTTTTAATTGTTTTATTATTTAATAATTCATTTAAATCTAAATCAAAATAATTACATATTTCACTTAAAATTGTTAAATCAGGAATATTAACATTAGTTTCCCATTTACTGACAGCTTGAGTAGAAACATTAAATAAACGACCAAATTCAGCTTGAGTTAAATGATGATTAATTCTTAATTGTCTAATTTTATTTCCTAAGTCATTCATATGTTTCACTTCCTACTAAATTAAGTATATCATAAAATAAAAAAAACATTTATTTTTTTTCTAAATGTTCTTCTTTTATTGTTAAAAAAACGATATTTTGAATAACTATAATAAATTCACAAATAATAATTATTGTTGCCATATAAGTATTAATTTTAAAATTAAATAATGGATCAAAAAATAATAAGAAACTTAAAATTATATTAGTAATTGTTAATATTAAAATAAATAACCAAATATCTTTTTTATTTTTTAATAAAACATAAGCTCCATATAAACGATTAGCACTTTGATATATTAAATATCCTCCTAATAAAATAGTAAATATATTAGCTAAAATAGTAGATTTTAAAATAGCAATAATACCATATAAAATAAATAAGACTCCTTTAGTTAATTGATTATTTTCTATAGGCTTTTTTAAATAATAAAAACTTAAAATAACACCCCAAAAAATACTAACATAACCAAACACATTAATAGCAATATTAATAAAATTATCAGGATTAACATACAACACTAAAGCAAAAGCTACTAATAAAATAACAAAAATAAAACTTCCTTTAACTTCTTTTTTAACTTTTTCCATAACTACCACCTATTCTTAATTTATCAATTTGTTTTTCATAATCATCACTTAAACAAATAAACGAACCACTTACACATATATCAACATCATCTTTGACATAATTAATTGTTTCATCATTAATTCCCCCATCAACACTTATTAAAACATTTTCTCCTTTAAGTTCTTTAATTTTTGGAATAACTTCTTTTAAAAATTGTTGACCACCTTTTCCTGGATAAACACTCATAATTAAAACTAAATCAAGATATTTTAAATAATTTTGTAAAAGAGATAATTTACTATCCGGATTGAGCGCTAAACCAACTTTTATTCCATAACTTTTAATTTGATTAATATAGACTAAAGGATTTAATATTTCAGCTTGAATTGTAATAAATAAGGGCTTTAAGATTTGTAATTTAGTAATATACTCTTTAGGATTACTTACCATTAAATGAATATCTAAAGGTTTATTAACATCTTTTAGCAAAGAAATAAATTCATCTAAATCATCATTTTTTTCATTAACAAAGATACCATCCATAATATCAACGTGAATATAATCAGCACTTGTTGCCAATATTTTTTTAATAGTTTCTTCTTTAGAATTTTGATATTTTAAAAATGAGACAGATACTTTCATTTTGTAGCCTCCTTTAAAAAACTCAAATAATTATTATAACGAGATAATAAAATTTCTTTATCTAATACTGCTTTTTTTACTTGACAATCATTTTCTTTATCGTGCAGGCAATCATTAAATTTACAATCATAATTTAAAAATTCAATAAAACTATTTTTAATATCTTCTTTAGTATAATTACTTAAATCTAGTGAAGAAAAACCAGGAGTATCACCAAACCAAATATTTTTAAGATTATATATTTCTGTATGTCTTGTAGTATGAACTCCTCTATTTAAAGCAAGACTAATTTCACTGGTTTTTAAATTTAATGATGGTTCAATAAGATTTAAAAGAGTTGATTTACCAGCACCGGATTGACCAGTTAAAACAACTACCCGATCCTTTAAAAAAGAAAGTAATTTATCTAAATGTTTATTATCAAAAGTTAGAATATCCATTTTATCATAATATTTTCGTAAGTTTTTTAAATTATTTTTAGCTTCTTCATCAATTAAATCTAATTTAGTAAAACATATTAAAGGTTTAATATTATTAATTAAACAATAACAAATTTGTTTATCTAATAAATTTAAAGATAAATCAGGTTTCTTTAAACTCGTAACAATAATACAATAATCAATATTAGCAATTCTTGGTCTTGATAATTCATTTTTTCGAGGCATTATTTTAGTAATAACTTTATTTTCTTTATCAAATAATACTAAATCCCCAACTAAAGGGGTATTTTTATCTTTCTTAAAGATACCCCTTGGGATACAATCAAATTCTTCATCTTCCGATAAAACGGTATAAACATTACTAATATTTTTAATTATTTTTCCAATCATAAACCCTCTTAATATAATCCATTATCATTATCTTCTTTATTATCATTATTATTGTCATTATTATTATTATTTGTTTTAGATGGTTTTTTAGCAACAGTTATGGTAATAGATGTTCCACTTACAATTCTAGTTCCTTTAGATCGACTTTGTTTTAAGACAACTCCAGGATTTTTACTAGATGTTTCTTCTTCAACTTTATTAACAGTTACATTATATTTTTCTAAGAATGATACAACATCATCATAAGTATAACTTCCATTAGTAAAATCAGGATATTTATCGACTTCTGGAATATATAAAGTTACATAATCACCTTTACTAACCTTTTCCCCTTCTTTAGGATTTTGTTCAATAATAATATTTTCTTCAGCATTATTTTTAGCATCTTTTTTCTCAATTACGACTTGAACGCCTAAAGTTTCTAATTTACCTTTAATTTCTAAATAGTTTTGACCAACATAATTTTCTAAAGTAATTTTAGCATCACCTTCACTTACAAATAATGTTACTTGAGTTCCTTTAGTTCTTTTAGTACCGGCTAAAGGACTAGTTTTAACAATTTTGCCAAATTCAATTTCATCAGATGAAGCTGGTTGTTGTTCAGTTGCTACATTAAAACCTGCATCTTGTAAAGTTTTAATAGCTTCTTCTACTGTTTGATTAGTAACATCAGGTATTAATATTTCTTTATTAGTAGTTAATGCTGGTACTAGTAAAACAACAGTTGTAATAGCAACGATTAAAAATGTAAAAATAGAGGCTAAAATAATTAAAGTCTTATTTTCTTTCTTTAAATCATTTTGGGTTATTTGTCTAGCAATAATTTCATCTTCACTATTATCTTCTTTTTTCTTTTCTTCTACTTTAGCATTTTTTAAAACTTTAGTAATTTTAGTTTCATCTATATTTTCAGGATAAGGAAGTTCTATTTTAGGTTCTTTAGCTCTTGAATCATCTAAACAAGTCATTAAATCATTATGCATTTCTCTGGCATCAGCATAACGATTTTTAGGATTTTTAGCTGTAGCCCGAATAATAATATTTTCAATACTTTGAGGAATATTAGGGACTTCTTCTTTAATAGATGGTAATGGTTCTTTTAAATGTTTTAAAGCAATTTCTACAGCATTATCGCCTTTATAAGGAAGCTTACCTGCTAATAATTCATACATTACAATACCCATTGAATAAATATCACTTTGTAAGCTTGAACCTTTACCACTAGCTTGTTCAGGTGGTAAATAATGAACACTACCCATTACAGAATTAGTTTGCGTAAGTTGAGTTGCATTCATTGCCATTGAAATTCCAAAATCAGTTATTTTAACTAAACCATTTTCTAAAATCATTATATTTTGAGGTTTAATATCACGATGAATAATATACGAATCGTGAGCCACACTCATTCCATCCGTAATTTGAAGCATTATATCGACAACTTCACTAACTGTTAATTTACCTCTTTTTTTAATTAATTCTTTTAAATGTTTACCTTCAATGTATTCCATAACAATGTAATACATTCCGTGATCTTCCCCAACATCATAAACTTCAACAATATTAGGATGTGTTAAACTACTAGCTGATAGAGCTTCTCTTTGAAAACGTCTAACAAACTTTTCATCACCAGATAAATCGCCTCTTAAAATTTTAACAGCTACATCACGATCTAAAATAGTATCATAGGCAAGATAAACATTAGCCATTCCACCTTCACCTATTGATTTCATAATTTGATAACGGTCAGATATTTTTTGACCTTTCATTATCATAAGTCCCACCCACTTTTCATATCTAAAATTGCAATTGAAATGTTATCAGTTCCACCTCTTATATTGCATTTTTTAATTAACTTTTGAACCATTTGTTCTAAAGTTAAATCTTCATTTAAAACTTTTTCAATTTGTTCAACACTTAACATATTAGTTAAACCATCACTACAAAGTAAAATACCATCTACTTCTGTATCAACATCAATTAAATCTAATTCACAAGTATCACTAGCACCTAAAGCTTTCATTAAAACATTTTTCTTAGGATGATTTTTAGCTTCTTCTAAAGTTAAATTACCAGCTTCGACTAAAAGATTTACTAAAGTATGATCTTTAGTCATTTTATGCAATTTACCATTTTTTAAAACAAAACCAGAAGAATCACCAATATTACCAAATAATAAATAATCTTTAGTAACAAGGGCTAAAACTAAGGTTGTTCCAAGTCCTTTAGAATCAACGTGAGTTTTAGCATATTCTAAGATTGCTAAATTAATTTCATTAACATTATCATTTAACCAATTAGCCGCATCCATTTTAGAACCAATACTACTCATATTTTTAAAACGAGTTCCTAAATGAGTAACAGCAAGACTTGATGCAATTTCCCCAGCTCTATGTCCACCCATTCCATCCGCAACAATAAGTAAATATTCATCGTTATTATTTTTAATAATCGTTACGGAATCTTCATTATGACTTCGTACTTTTCCCACATCTGTTAAATAAAATGATTTCATCTTACACCTCTTTGCTTCGTAACTGACCACAAGCGGCACTTATTTTACTACCAAATTCTTTTCTAATGGTCACATTAATCCCTTCTTTTTTCAAAACATCATAAAATTTTAAAACCCGATTCTTACTACTTTTTTTAAATTCTAAATGGCTTGTCTCATTATAAGGAATTAAATTAACATAAACATTCATTCCTTTTAATAAATGAGCTAAACTTATAGCACATTCTTGGGTATCATTTACCATACTAAGCATAACATATTCTATCGTCACTCGTCTATTAGTAAGTGCAATATATTCTTTTAAAGTGTTAATTAAAGGGGTAATACTATACACTTTATTGACAGGCATTAACATATTACGTAAATCATCATTTGGAGCGTGTAAACTAATAGCTAAATTAATTTGAATATCTAATTTACTTAATTCTTTAATTTTAGGAATAAGACCACAAGTAGATAAAGTAATATGCCGCGCTCCAATACCTATTCCTTTAGGATGATTAATAATTTTAATAAATTTAATAATATTATCATAATTATCTAGGGGTTCACCAATACCCATAATAACAACGGAAGATATACGTTTACCAATTACTTCTTCAATAGCTAAAATTTGTAAAACAATTTCATAAGCTTCTAAATTACGAACTTTTTTCAAACGACCAGACTCACAAAAAGCACAACCCATATTACAACCAACTTCACTAGAAACACATACACTAATACCATAATCGTGATACATAACAACAGCTTCAATAAATTCATTATCTTCTAATTTAAATAAATACTTTTCTGTTAAATTATCAATCTCTCTTTTTTTTATTTCTAATTTATTAAAAGTAAAATCTTTCTTCATTTGGGCAATAACATCTTTTTTTAAATTACTAAATTCATCAAAAGAAGAAACTCTTTTTAAATATAACCATTCATATACTTGAATAGCTTTATACTTTTTTTCACCAATACTTTCAAAATATTTTTCTAAATCTTCAATTGTTTGACCATAAATATTTGTCATTAATTTCACCTATAACTATTTTACTAAATATTTAACAAAAAGTCATAAAAAAATAAAGGATGTAATAAAAAATTAGGTTCTTAAACATTAAGGGGTGATGAAAATAATTTGTCACTTCTTTTTAAATTTTTTAAACATTAAATTATACTTTCAAGAAAAAAGATGATACTTAATTTTTTAGTTATCACCCCTTAAAGTGCAAGCACCAATTTTACTCCATCACCCCTTAATGTTTAAGAACCAAAAGAACCTTGGCTTTAAAAGTTCTTATTTAAAATATTTAAAAAAATAATTTTATTTACTATTTATTACGCTTGATATAGGAATTATATAATTATTTTCATCTAAATGAATTAATTCATCATAAAAACAAATAATACCACCAGTTCCAACTTCTTTATCACTTTTTAATTTTTCAAAATTTTTAATCATTTCTTTTGTTGGATTAGAAGTTTTCTTTATTTCAAAAGGAAATAATTTATTATTTTTATAAAAAATTAAATCAATTTCATTTTTTTCTTTATCACGATAATAACTTATATTTACTTCTTCACCAATAGCATTATAAGATTTAACAATTTCACTTATAACAAACGTTTCTAAATAATGACCAGAAGATGAACTTAACTGCAAATCTCTAGCAGATTCCCAGCCAACTAAATACGAACATAATCCACTATCCATAAAAACTATTTTAGGCATATGAGTTATTCTTTTTAATTTTGATGACATATATGGTTCTAATAAATAGATAATTCCACTTGTTACTAAGATATTTACCCAAGATTTTATTGTTTTATCGCTAATTCCTATTTCATTTGCAATATTTAAGTAATTTAATTGTTCTCCATTTCTCTTTGCCATTGCAATCATAAATTTTTTAAAAGTTAAAATATCTTTTACCTTTGTTTGAAAAATAACATCTCTTTCTAAATAAGTGTTAATATATCCATCAAAAAAATGGTTTCGATTCATTTTTTTATTATCATATAATTCTGGCATTCCTCCATTAAAAATAATTTCAAATAAATCATTTACATTTATTGGAGTAGATTTTTTTAATTGTAAAGGATTAAAAACTTTTTTGTCTTTAATTAAATTTATTTCACTATAAGTAAAACTATTTAATCTAACAATTCCTACTCTTCCAGCAAGTGATTCAGTTACATTTTTCATTAATTTAAACTGTTGAGATCCAGTAAGCCAAAACATACCTTGTTTTTTTTCATTATCAACAATAATTTTTATATAAGAAAATAACTCTGGAGCATACTGTACTTCATCAATTAATAATGGCCAAGGATGTTCATCTAAAAACATTTTAGGATTTTCTATTGCTCGATCCCTTAATACTTTATCATCTAAAGTAACATAATTCATATTTTTAGGCATCATTTTTTTCAAAAGAGTTGTTTTTCCTACTTGTCTTGGTCCAGTTACTAAAAGAACTCGAAAGGATTGTGATATATCTTCAACCGTTTTTTCAGCCTCTCTTTTTATCATCATAATATTCACCTTCGTCTACTATTATACAATAGTGACTCCGAAAAAGTCAAGGGTATCACTCCGAAAAAGTCAGACTTTGATTCTGAAAAAGTCATTACTTATCTAGTTCTTTTAGTTCATATAAAACATTTAAAGCTTCTAATGGAGTCATTCTTAAAGGATCTATTTCTTTTAATTTTTCTCTTATTTTATCATTACTTTCTTTTTCTTCTGGAAAATCCATTTTTAATTGAACAATATTTTCTTCTTTACTTTTAGGATTATTTTCATAAATATTTAATATTTTACTAGCATTTTTAATTATTTCATCAGGTAATCCTGCTAATTTAGCAACTTGAATACCATAACTTTTTTCTATAGAACCTGATTTAACTTTATGTAAAAAAGTTAAATTATCATTTTCTAATAAAGCTTGAACGTGAACATTTTTAATAGAAGATATATCTTTTTCAATACTAGTTAATTCGTGATAATGAGTTGAAAATAATGTTTTACAACCAATCTTTTTAGCAACATACTCTAAAATAGCTTTAGCAAGACTCATTCCATCATAAGTTGCAGTTCCTCTTCCTAATTCATCAAATAAAATTAATGAATCTTTAGTTGCATTACAAATAGCATTTTTACTTTCTTTCATTTCTACCATAAAAGTAGATTCGCCACTTACTAAATCATCACTTGCTCCAATTCTTGTAAATATTTTATCAATAATTGGTAAATTTGCTTTTTTAGCAGGCACAAATGATCCCATCTGAGCCATTATAATAATAATTGCTAATTGTCTCATATAAGTTGATTTACCACTCATATTAGGTCCTGTAATTAAAAGAGTATTAATTGTATTATCCATTACACAATCATTAGTTACATAAGAATGATTACTAACTTGTTCAATAACCGGATGTCTTCCATCTTTAATATCAATAATATGTTCTTCATTTAAATTAGGTTTAACTAAATTATAAGTATCAGCACATACCGCTAAAGAAGTAATCGCGTCTAATTCTGCTACTACATTAGCAGTATCTTTTAATTTAAGTAAATATTTACTAATAAAATTTTTAATATCAATAAATAAACTATATTCTAAATCAATAATTTTTTCTTCAGCATTTAAAATCATTGCTTCTTTTTCTTTTAATTCAGGTGAAATAAATCTCTCAGCATTAGTAAGAGTTTGTCTTCTTTCCCAATGAAGTTCTTCACTAACTTTATTAACTTGTCCTTTACTAACCTCAATAAAATAACCAAATACTTTATTATAACCAACTTTTAAATTAGCTATCCCACTTTCTTCTTTTAATTTAGCTTC
>CANQZH010000027.1 GCA_947628245.1 uncultured Bacilli bacterium
AATTAATGTTTTCATATATTCTTACACTTCCTTATATTATAAGAATACATTAATTTTATTTACTTAAAAAGTCTATTGTACCATTTTTTACACTTTATTTTTTATGCGATTGCCATAAAAACACATCTATTCTTTTTGTTTAAAATAATGTATAATGTTTTTAGAGGGTGAGATTATGAATTTAGGAATTAATGGTTCAAATATTCCATTTATAATTTTAACAACGTTTATTTCTAGTTTAATTTTAGTGCCGATTATGCGTAAGATTGCTTTACATATTGGTTCAGTTGATTATCCAGGTAAACATCATATTAATTCATCTCCTGTTCCTACTTTGGGTGGGGTTGCAATCTTTTTTTCCTTTTTAATTGGTTATATGTTATTTGCACGTAGTAGTGTTGAGATGATTGCAATTTTAATTTCTAGTTTTATTATTTTATTTACTGGAATGGTTGATGATATTAAACCGATATCTGCTAAATATCAATTAGTTGGTCAAGTTCTTGCGTGTTTAGTTATTATTTTATATGGTCATATTACGATTGATCGATTTACTATTTTAGGTTTACATTTAGTGTTTCCTAGTCCTTTAAAAGAGATTATAACCTTAATTTTTATGGTTGCTATTATAAATGCTATTGATTTAAGTGATGGTCTTGATGGTTTAAGTTCTGGTATTACAACTATTTATTTTACAACAATTATGATTATTGCCATCTTTTTAGGTCGTGTTGGGGGAATTGATACGACAATTAGTTTATTAATGATTGGTAGTTTATTAGGCTTTTTAGTTTATAATTTTCCACCTGCTCAGATATATGTAGGTGATTCTGGTAGTAATTTTATGGGTCTTCTTGTTGCAACTACAGCTATTTTAGGTTTTAAATTGGCTACGTTTACTTCTTTATTAATTCCTTTAGCTATTTTAGCTACGCCAATTATTGATGTTATTTTTTCTATTATTCGTCGGGCTTTAAAAAGAAAAAATCCGTTTACTAATCCTGATAAAGATCATTTACATCATCAATTATTAAAAATGAAATTTTCTAAAAGAAACTCCTTATTAATAATTTATCTAATTAATATCTTATTCTCTGCTGTTTCGGTTTTATATGCAATTGGTAATATTAAATTTGCAATTATTCTTTATATTTGTTTAATGGCTATCTTTTTGTTTATGGTTTTAAAAACTGATATTTTATTTACAAGAAGAAAGGGTAAAAAAAATGAAAAAATACTTAAATAATACTTTATACTATCTTTTTTTACTTTTACCAATTATTGATTTTATAACTTCAATATATGCTTGGAATGGTAGTCGTTTATGGTTTTCGTCAATTCTTAAAGCTTTATTGTTAGGTGTTTTTTTTCTAATTATTTTAAAGAAAAATAATAATCGTAAAGTATCTTTTATTTTAATTATATATTTTATTATTTTATGTTTATATCTTTTAATTAGTAAAGATAATGTTTTAATGTATGTTAGTTCTTTATTAAAGATATTTTGGTTACCAATTGCTTTATTATTTTTTAATGATTATGAAAATGAAAAGTTAAATGTTAATTTCATTGTTAAAGTGTTTTTTCTTTATTTATTATTATTAATTGTTCCTTATTTTTTAGGGATAGGTCATAATATAAGTGAAATATATGTAAATAAAGAAGCTTATTTGTCATTTTTTTATTCAGGTAATGAATTATCTGGGGTTTTGTTATGTTTAATGCCTATTGTTTTAGATTATTTAAAGAAACATCATAATTGGTTAATTAAAATTATTGGTTTTAGTTTAATTTTGTTTGGTATTTATTTGCTTAAAACTAAAACTTTAGTAATTGGTTTTGTTGTCAGTATTCTTTATTTATTATGGAAAAATCGTAATAAAAGTATTAAGTTTATTGGTAGTGTAGTTGGGTTATTTATAGTTTTTGGGTGTTTATGTTTAGTTTTAGTTAAGAATTTTGATGTAGCTTTAAAGTATTATGAAATAGATTCAACTAAAGAGATTTTTAGTGTTAAGTTTGTTGATAAAGTATTACTTAGTAGTCGTCTTTCTTTTGCTGGTGAAGCATTTGGTAAATTGCAAAGTAAAGATTATTTATTTGGAGTTGGTGATGTAAGTAATGTTTTAGTTAAAAATTCCGAAATAGATATTGTTGATATTTTCTTTAGTATTGGTATTGTTGGTTTGTTAGTGTATTTATATTTATTATTCTATGCTATTAGAAAAGTTAAACTTAAGGGAATATGTGCTTTTAGTTTTTATTTAGTTTTAATTGCTAGTTTATTTGCGGGTCATATTCTTAATAGTGGGATGGTTTGTATTTTTCTATCATTATTAGTAATGGTTAATAAAAATTGGCGTGATAAGAAAAGAATATTAGTTGTTTCTAATATGTATCCTAGTAGAAGTGCTAAACATTATGGTTCTTTTGTTAAAAATATGGTTTTAGTTTTAAATGATAGATATGATGTTACTTTAAGTGTGATGAAGAAGAAAAGATTTTTCTTAAGTAAATTAGTTGGTTATATTTGTTTTTATCTTAAAACTTTTGTTAAGACTTTATTTGGATCTTATGATTATATTTGGGTGCATTTTATTTCTCATTCAACTGCTCCTGTTTTATTTGGATATAAGTTTTGTCCTAAAACTAAATTAATTTTAAATGCTCACGGGAATGATGTAGTTGCTGATTATAATTTTGAAAGAAAAAATATTGAACGAAGTAAAAAATATTTGCAAGTTGCTTCTTTAGTTGTGGTATCTTCTAAGTATTTTCAAGAACGGATTGCTAAGGATTATAATTATCCTATTGATAAAATTAAGATTAATCACGCGGGTGGGATTGATTTAGATAAATTTAAAAATCTAGATAAAAATGAATGTAAGGAAAAGTTAGGATTAGATGTTAATTGTAATTATATTGGTTTAGTATCTAGAATTGAGAAGAATAAAGGTTATGATACTTTATTAGAGGCTATGTATTTAATTAAAGATGAATTTAATGTTAAGTTATTGGTTATTGGTAATGGTAGTGAGATGGCTTATTTTAATGATTTAGTTTATAAGTATCATTTAGAAGATGTTGTTATTCAAAAAGATTTTGTTTATCAAAGTGATTTAGTTTTATATTATAATGCTTTTGATGTTTTAGTTTTTCCAACTAAGAGAGAAAGTGAATCTTTAGGGTTAGTTGGTTTAGAGGCTATGGCTTGTAATACTTTTGTGATTGGTTGTGATTTATATGGTCCTAGTGAATATTTAAAAAATAATATTAATTCTTTGACTTATCATAATACTAGAGCAAAATATTTGGCTAGAAGAATTAGAATGTATTATAATATGAGTGATGAAGAAAGGAAAAGAATTATTTTAAATGGTTATAAGACTGTTAAAGATTATAGTAAAGAAGAAAGTTTAAAAGAAATTTTAGAAATTATTGGTGAATTATGAAAACAGGTATGGTTATTTTAAATTATAATGATAGTGATAATACAAAGAAAATGTTAAATCAAGTTAAGGATTATGAATGTTTAGATAAGATTATTGTAGTAGATAATTGTAGTAGGGATAATTCTTTAGAAGAATTAAAGAAATATGAAACTAAGAAAGTTATTGTTTTAGAAAATAAAAAGAATAAAGGTTATGCTAATGGTAATAATGTAGGATTAAAGTATTTAGAGGCTAATTGTGATTGTGATTTAGTTATTATTAGTAATCCTGATGTTTTAGTAAAAGAAAGTGTTATTAAAGAGTTAATAAATGATTTTGAAGAAAATGAAGAGATATCTTTTTTAGGACCTAAAATATTAGAAAATGGTTATATTATTGAAGGATGGAAATGTCCTAATTTTTGGGCTGATTTATTATCTAATATAACTTTTATTCAACGTTTTAGTAAGAAATTACTTAGATATCCTAAAGAATATTATAATCATTCTTTAACTAAAGTAGAAGTTGTTCATGGGTGTTTTTTTCTAGCAAGAATGAAGGATTTTAAAAAAATTAATTATTTTGATAATCATACTTTTTTATATTATGAAGAAAATATTTTAGGTAAAAAAGCAATGAATAAAGGTTTAGAGACTTATGTTGATTGTAGAGTAGCGGTTAATCATAATTTATCATTATCTGTTGATAAGAGTTTAAATAAAATTAAAAAGTATAAAATATTAAAGAGTAGTCAGTTTTATTATGAAAGAGAGTATAATAATTTAAATAAAGTGGGAATGTTTTTTTTGAAATTATTTTATTATATTAGTTTAGGGATTGCTTATTTAACATTTTGGATTTGAGGTGCTAAAGTGAAAAAGAATATTATAATTATTGGAGCTAGAGGTTATAAATATAATTATGGAGGTTGGGAGACTTTTGTTACTAATTTAGTTAGTAATTATCAAGATAAAGATACTTGTTTTTATATTCCTAATTTAACCCATAATAAAGAAGAAGATTTAGTAGTTAATAATATTGATGGAGTAGTATCTCCTAGTATTTATGTACCTTTACAAGGTTTTGTTACAATGTTTACTTTTACAATTAAAGCAATTAAGTATTATATTAAATATATTAAAGAGAATAATTTAGAGAATGTTGTTTTATATATTTTAGGTTGTAGAGTAGGACCGATGTTTTTGTTTTGGAAAAAAGTATTTAATAAAATGGGAGTTAAGGTTATTATTAATCCTGATGGTTTAGAATGGAAAAGAGAAAAATGGTCTTGGTGGATTAAGATATGTTTTAAAATTAGTGAAAGAATGATGATTAAGTATAGTGATTATTGTGTATGTGATTCAAAGGCTATTAAAGAATATATTGATAAAGAATATGTTAAATATCATACTCCTACTTTTTTTATAGCGTATGGTTCTTATTTGAAGAAAAATGTTAAAAATAATAGTAAAGCTTTAGAATTAATGAAAAGTTATAATATTAAACCTTATAATTATTATTTGATTGTAGGAAGATTTATTCCTGAGAATAATTATGAAGTTATGATAAGAGAATTTATGAAAACAAAGATTAATAAAGATTTAGTTATTATTTGTAATTTAGAAGAAAATAAGTTTTATGAAAAGTTAAAAGAGAAAACTAATTTTGAGGCTGATAAAAGAATTAAGTTTATTGGTTCCGTTTATGATCAAGATGAGTTATTAACTTTTAGGTTTTTAGCGTATGCTTATTTACACGGACATTCAGCTGGGGGAACTAATCCTTCATTATTAGAAGCTTTAAGTTGTACTAATGTTAATATTTTGTTTGGTGTCGCGTATAATAAAGAAGTTGGGTTAGATAGTTGTTTTTATTTTAATAAAGATGAAGATAATTTAAAAAAAGTTTTAAATGAAGTTGATAAGTTAAGTATAGATAAACAATTAGAATATGGAAAACTTTGTAAGAAAAGAATTAAAGATGAATATACTTGGGATATTGTTGTAAATAAGTATCAAGAATTATTTTCTGATATTTTAAAATAAAAAAAAGACTTATAGCCTTTTATCTAAAATAGAATAGAACAAAGATGCCTAAACATAAACAGTAGATTGAAAACTTCCATAGTTTTCCTTTTTTTACCCAATCACTTAACCATTGATAAGAAAAATAAGTAACTAAACTAGCAAATAATAGACCAACAAAGTATGGTAATAATAATGAACTTATATTACCAGCTTCCATTAAATCTAAAAGACCTAAACCCATTGATGCGACACTTACGGGAAAATATAACATAAAAGTATATTTTAAAGAAGCTTCTTTATTTAAACCACAAAGTAAGCAACCAACTAAAACAGCACCACTTCTACTAATACCAGGAACTAAAGCAATCATTTGCATTAAGCCAATTATTAAAGCATCTTTATAAGTTAGATCATTATCATTTTTCTTACCATTACAGTTTCTTACTAAAAATAAAGCTAAAGCTGTAATTAAAAAAGCAATACCTAAAATTTTTAAATTTTCGGAAAAAGCATCTATTTTACTTTTAAATAATATTCCAGCTATTCCTGCTGGAATACTGCCAACAATAATTAATAGACAATATTTAAAATCTGGTTGATATTTTTTCTTTTCTTTAGTGAAGATTAAGCCAAAAAAGCCTTTTAATAATTTAATAATTTCTTTTCGAAAAATAAAGAAAATTGCTAGAAAAGAACCAAAATTAACAAAAATTTCAAAATTAACATCATTTAACATATTAGTATTAAATAAGTTTTTTATTAATACTAAATGTCCACTTGAAGAGATTGGTAAAGGTTCGGTTATTCCTTGAATAATTCCTAAAATAATGTACTTAATAAATTCCATTTTTTTCAACTCCATTCTACTACATTATATAATAATTTTTTTAAATAAGAAATAAAATATTTATATATGAAACAATTTATTTTAGCTATTATATTATGTAGTGTAGGTCTTTTTTTTACACTTTTGTACTTAAATTTATTTACAATTGGGTATACTTTTTTAGAATATGTTTATTTTATTATTAGAAGAGTAGAATGTAATTGCTTTTTTATAGGTTTATTACTTTTGCTTTTAAAAATTAAGAAAGGACACGGCTAATGAATTATTATTATGATATTTTAGTAAATTTACAAGAAGTATTTTATGAATTTTATGAATGGGAAAAAACTGATAATATTTTAGCAGTTAAAAAAACACCTTTATTTAGAGTAAATCATCAAACTGTAGTTGATTTTTTAACTTATGAAATTAGTTTAAATCAAGATTTTATTAATAATATTTGGGAGAAAACGATTTGTAAAAGGTCAAAAGAAAAGATTAGTGCTTTTTTAATAAGTGATTGTAAAACGAGTCTTTTTTTAGAAGTAAATGGTGAAGGTAAAGTTATATTTAGAAGTAAATTATTAGTGGAGGATGAGAATAATGTTAATGAAATAGTAAATGCTTTAAAAGAGGTTGAATTAAAATATCAAATAGGGGAAAAAGTTGTTAAGAATAATTTATTAAGAAGAACTATTAAGGAACAAAAATTAATTAT
Source organism: uncultured Bacilli bacterium (assembly GCA_947628245.1). Lineage (GTDB taxonomy): Bacteria > Bacillota_I > Bacilli_A > RF39 > UBA660 > Ventrenecus. The sequence continues at coordinate 7,003 of CANQZH010000027.1, forward strand.
GGCTGAGTTAAATAGTTTAAGAATAAAAGAAAATGTTGATAAGTGTAATTATTTATATTATGAATTATTTCACGAGATTCCAGATAATTATGATGAAGCTCTTGATAAAATGCAAGAATTTATTTTAAGTCATTCTAGACAAATTCATTCTTTAGCTCATTTAATTGATATATCTTATCAGGAGAAGTTATGAGGAAAATAATAATAATTATTGTTAGTTGTTTTATTTTTGGAGGTTGTATTAAAACTGATGCTAGATTTGAGGTTGAAAGTTATTTAAATAAATTTAAAAATCACGATGAAGCTGTGGTTTCTTCTTTAAATGATATTTTAGATGAATTAGATGATGAAGATAAAGAGTTATATGAATTAGTTATGAAAAGGCAATATACTGATTTAGAATATAAAATTAAAGAAGAAAGATATAATGCTGATGAAGCTTTTATTACGGTTTTAATAACGGTTTATGATTATGAGAAAAGTAAAAATGATGCTTTAAAGGAAATTGGTAATGAAGGTGTTAGTGCTGAAGAAAGGTTACATTTAATTTTAAAGAAAATGGATGAAGAAGAGAAAAGAATTAATTATACAATTGATTTTAAGGTATTTTATCAAGATGATAAATGGCAATTAGAAAAACCTAGTTATGAAGTTTTAGAAAAGATTCACGGGATTTATGATTATGAAGAAGATTAAGGACTAATTTAGTTCTTTTTTTCATAGAATTTTTTAGGTGAGGCTATGAAATTACTTCTCTTTATTATTTTATTAATTCCTTTTAAAGTTTTAGCTATTGGAGCAGATAGTTATGTGGTAATGGATGCTGATTCTAAGCGTGTTTTGATTGAACATAATAGTAATGAAGAAAAATTAATTGCTAGTACTACTAAGATAATGACGTGTATTATTGCTTTAGAAAATAAAGATTTAAATACTTTAGTTAAAGTAGGAAATGAAGTTTTGAAAGCTTATGGAAGTGCTATTTATTTAAATTTAAATGAAGAGATTACTTTAAAAGATTTGCTTTATGGTTTAATGCTTAGAAGTGGTAATGATGCTGCTATTGAAATAGCTTATGCAGTAAGTGGTAATATGGAGAATTTTGTGAAAAAAATGAATGATAAAGCTTATGAACTTAAAATGACTAATACTAATTTTATTAATAATCACGGTTTAGAAAATGATGATGGTATAGGAAATACATCTACGGCTTATGATATGGCTTTATTAATGCAATATGCTCTTAATAATGATACTTTTAGAAAAATAATTAATACTAAAAATTATACGGCTAAAACTAATGGTAAGACTTATGTTTGGAAAAATAAAAATAAATTACTATTTTCTTATGATAAATTAATTGGAGGTAAAACGGGTTTTACTAAAAAGGCTCGAAGAACTTTAGTAACAGCGGCTACTGATCAGATGCGAACTAGTATTGTTGTTACTTTAAATGATGGTAATGATTTTGCTGATCATCAAGAATTACACGAGAAGGTTTTTAAAAATTATGAAAGAGTTTTATTATTAGATAAAAGTCAAAAAATTGAAGATAAGTACTATATTAGAGAAGATTTTTATGCTCTTTTAACTAATGAAGAACAAAGTAAAGTAAAAATTAATTATGAAATAAATAATTTAGGGAATGATGAAGTAGGGGTAGCTAAGGTTTATTTAGGAGATAAAATATTAGGTAGTGTAAAAATTTATAAAGAAAAAGAAGAAGTAAAAGAAGAAAAGAAGGAAAATTTTTTGATTAGATTTTTTAGGTGGTTATTTAAATGGTAAATGTTATTTGGATAGGTTTTATTTTAATTGCTTCTTTTTATATGATTTTAACTGGTAATATTAGTTCTTTAAATGATCAAATTTTAAAGGGAGGAATAGATGGTCTTAAATTATTAGGGGATATGTTACCTTTAATTGTTTTATGGTCAGGAATTATGCAAATCGCTGAAGATTCTGGTTTGTTAGCTAAATTTTCTAATTTAGTAAAGCCTTTTCTTTCCAAGCTTTTTCCTTCTTTACCTAAAAATCATCCAGCTTTAGGTTATATTGCTTCTAATATTGCAGCTAATGCTTTGGGACTTGGTAGTGCAGCTACTCCTTTTGGTTTAAAAGCAATGGAATGTTTACAAAAAGATAATCCTAATAAAGATGAAGCAACTGAAGCAATGGTAACTTTTTTAGTTTTAAATACTGCGGGGGTAACTATTATTCCAACAACGGTTATTGCAATGAGGTTAATGTATCAAAGTGCTAATCCATCAGAAATTATTATTACGAGTATTTTAGCAACTTTATGTTCTAGTATTGCTGGTTTATCTTTTGATTATTTTAAAAGGAGGAAGTAAATGAGAGAAATATCTAATTATATTGTTCCGACATTTGTTTTGTTTATTTTGATTTATGCAGTTAGAAAAAAAACTAATATTTATGATTCTTTTTTAGTGGGGGCTAAAGATGGAATATTAACTATTTATCATATTGCTCCGGCGGTTATTGCTATGGTTTTTGCGATTAATCTTTTTTTAAATTCACATTTTTTAGAGTTTCTTTTTTCTTTTTTAAATCCTTTATTAAATCAAGTAGGGGTACCTATTAGTATTTTACCAATGGCTTTTATAAGACC
>CANQZH010000028.1 GCA_947628245.1 uncultured Bacilli bacterium
TTTATATCATAGTAATAATACATCATACTTGTAAATAAACTTTTACCAAATCTTCCTGGTCTTAAATAAAATAAAGTTTTTCCTATATTTTCCAATTTTTCTAAATACATAGTTTTATCTATATAATAATACTTTTCTTCAATTAATGTTTTAAAATCAACTATTCCATATGGTATTTTTTTCATTACTTAAGCCTACTTTCTTATAACAATTATATTATATATTTTAAAAAAATACTAATAATTATTTTTACATTTCTAATATAATTGTTGTAGGTCCTAAATTAGTAAAATCTACTTTCATATCAGCTCCAAATATTCCAGTTTCAACATTAGTATATTTTCTTAATTCTTCATTAAACTTATCATATAAAATATTTGCTTCTTCTCCATTTAAAGCTTTAATGTAACTTGGTCTATTACTTTTAGAAGAATCAGCATATAAAGTAAATTGACTAACTGATAGAATAGTTCCACCTACATCTAATAAACTTTTATTCATAACGTTATTTTCATCTTCAAATATTCTTAAATTAACTATTTTACGAGCCATTTTTTCTAAAACACCCGTTTTTTCTTCATAAGTAAAACCCACTAATAACATTAAACCAAAATCACATTTACCAACTACTTTATTATCAACAATAACTTTCGCATTTTCACATTTTTGCACAATTACTTTCATTTTCTTTTAACCTTCTTTACAACTTTTAAACTATATAAACTATTAATAAAATCATCTAATTCATCTTTTGATTTAACTTTAACTGTCATTTCATAGATAGTATTTAAATCAATAACTTTAGTTTTAATATTATAAACATTAACATTTTTAGTAGTTGCTTTACTTATAATATCTAATAAATTATTTTTAGCTGTAATAGTTTCAATTACAATACTTGTTTCATAAGTATTTTCTTTTTCTTTATTCCATTCTACATTTATTAATCTTTTTTCATCTTTTAAAATATTTTCACAATCTTTACGATGAATTTTAACACCTTCTCCTTTAGTTATAAAACCAATTATTTCATCACCATAAACAGGTTTACAACAATTAGCAAAAGACACTAAAATATCAGTTGCTCCATTTACTAAAACTTCATTTTTAGCTTTATTTATTTTAGGAGATGTTCTCATCATTTTAGCCATTAAAGCATCAGCAGCATTTTTCTTATCAGATGAGATAACATCAATAATATAAGCTGAAGTATATCTTAAAGAACCAATTGCAAAATAAATATCAGTTAAATCATTAAAATGTAATTCGCGACATAATTTCTTGATATTATCACTACTTAAAACTTCTTCAAATGCTAGTTTACGTTTTCTTAATTCATTATTAAGTAAATTTTTCCCTTTAAGAGTTATTTCATCTTTTTCTTGTTTACTAAAATATGATTTAATTCGATTCTTCGCGTGAGATGTTTTAACAAAATTTAACCATTCTTTATTAGGGGTTGAATTAGGATTAGTTTTTATTTCAATAATATCATTATTTTGTAATTCGTAATCTAATGGAACAATAGCATCATTTACAATAGCTCCGATTGTTGTATCGCCTACACCTGAGTGAATACGGTAAGCAAAATCTATTGGAGTTGAGTGTATTGGAAGTTCTACTACATCTCCTTTAGGGGTAAAAACATAAATACAATCATTTAAAAAATCATTTTGAACTTGGCTATTAAAATCTTCACTAGTAATATTATCACTTGTTTCAATTAAGTTTCTAAATAATTCTAATTTTTGTTCCATTAAGCTTTTTGTTTTTTTAGCTCCACCTTCTTTGTAAGACCAGTGAGATGCAATTCCTTTTTCCGCAATTAAATCCATTTCTTTAGTTCTAATTTGAACTTCATAACGATGATTATCATTACCAAATATTCCCGTATGTAAAGATTGATACATATTTTCTTTAGGCATTGCAATATAATCTTTAAATCTTCCTGGAATAGGACGATACTTCGCGTGAATTAAACCAATAGCTAGATAACAATCACTTACTTTATCTACAATAATTCTTAAAGCTAAAATATCATAAATTTGATTCCATTTTTTACCATTACTTAATTTATTATAAATACTATAAACACTTTTTACTCGACTTTTAATATGAAAAGATATATTATGTTCAATTAACATTTCACTAATTTCACTTTGCATTTCTAAAAGATTATCTTCTAATTCTCTTCTTGATAAAGCAAGTTTTTCTTCAATATCTTTATAAACATCAGGTTTACTATATTTTAAACACCAATCTTCCATTTCACTTTTCCAAGCATTAATACCTAAACGATGGGCAATGGGAATTAAGACATTCATTGTTTCATCAATTTTTCTTCTTAAAGCTTCTTTTTCTAAAACATCACCAGTTCTTAAATTATGAATTCGATCAGCCATTTTAATAAATAAAACTCGAACATCTTTAGCAAGTCCTACTAAAACTTTTCTTAAATTTAGACTAGCTGCATTAGAATCATCAGTTAATTCTAATTTATTCATTTTAGAAATAGAATCAACAAGCATTGCAATATCTTCGCCAAAAAGTTCTTTAATTTCATCAATAGTGGAACCTCCGTGATTAACCGTCTCGTGTAATAAAGCAGCACATATAGAATCAACATCATAATTTAAATCACTTAAAATATAAGCGACATTTAAAGGATGTAAGATATAATCATCACCATTTAATCTTTTTTTATTTTTAGGATGTTCTAAAGCATAAGCATAAGCTTGTTTTATTTTTAAAATATCATTTTCAGGTATTTCATTTATAACTTTTTCAATTAATTTATCAATAGTTAAATCCACAATTTTCACTTCCTTATTAATATTTCACATTTAATGTCTTTATTAACTAATTTTTTAAATTTAAGAGCATCTTCAATTTTTCCTACAGCAAAACCATAATGAGTTGGAATAACTTTTTGAGGTTTTATTTCATTTGTTAAAAACGCTGCTTGTTCATAGTCCATTGTATAAGTCCCACCTATAGGTAGTAATAAAACATCACATTTGACTTTTAAGGCTTCTTTAGTCGCATCAGTATCACCCGTAATATATAATTTAAAACCATCAAAATCAATTAAATAACCTACCCAATTTTGACTTTTTAGATGATACTTACTTTTAAGGTTATAAGCTGGAATAGTTTTAATTTCCATACTTTTTAAAACTAAATTTTCATTAGGTTTTACGACATAAATATATTCTTCATTAATACCAACATTTAATAATTCTTCAACTAAATCTTTAGGCGTAATAAAAACAGTATCTTCTTTACGAAGCTCTAAAATACTTACTAAAGAGAAATGATCCCAATGAGGATGAGTAATAAAAAGATAATCAGCATCGTGTTTAGCTCCATAATCTAAAGGATCAATATATATTGTTTTAGAACCTTTAATTCTAATACTACTTTGTTTATTGACGGTTATTTTCATTTTGAGCACCCTTTCTTATATAAATATCCATACTATTAGTATTTAATATATCATCAACCATTTCATCAATAGTTAAACCTTTTTTTTGACACCAAACATTATCACAAAAAAAATGCCAAATTTCTTGTTCTTCAATCATTAATTTTAAAGTAATCATTTCTCTTTTTTTACATTTTAAAGCTGGCAATAAACGATTGTATAACTCATCTATTGAATGAAAATTCAAATCCATATGAAACTTCCTTCCTAAAATTTAAGTTAAACTCATAAAATTATTATACAAAAAAGTATGAGAAAGGACAAGCAAAGATGCATAAAGATCAATTTAAAATGTCGATATTAATTTTATTATTAGGTGGTTTTATCGTTAAAATTTTAGGTTTTTTAGTAAAAATTATTTACACTAGAATTATTGGAGTTGAAGGAGTATCTTTATATACTATTGTTACTCCTACTTATTCATTATTAATTACTTTAGCAACATTTGCTCTTCCTATTAGTATTTCTAAATTAATAAGTGAAAAGCATTATAATACTAAGAAAATAATTTTTTCAACAACTTTTCTAATGATTCTTTTAAATTTTTTATTTACGGCAATTATTATTTTTTTAGCACCTTGGATAAGTCATTCTCTTTTAAAAAATGAAGAAAGTTATTATTTATTAATTGCAATGGCTTTTACCCTACCTTTTATTAGTATAACTTCAATATTAAAAGGATATTTCTTAGGAAAAATGAATGTTGTACCTAATACTATTTCTAATATTTTTGAACAAATAGTTAGAATAATTTTTTTGCTTTTTATTTTACCAATAATTGTTAAAAAATCTCTTTTATTAGGAGTAATTAGTTTAATATTATTAAATATTATAAGTGAAATTACAAGTATTATTGTTTTTAGTTTTTACTTACCTAAAAATAAAATAATTCATAAAGATGAATTAATTCCTAATAAAAATATTTTAAGGAATATTTTAGATACTTCAATACCAAGTGTTTCATCAAGATTTATTGGGAATATTGGATTTTTTTTAGAGCCAATCATTTTAACACATTTTCTTTTATTAAGTGGATATTCTAATGAATATATTTTAAGAGAATATGCTGCTTATAATGCTTATGCCTTAGGTCTTTTAACCTTACCATCATTTTTTATAGCCGCGATTTGTCAAATATTAGTACCAGAGATTAGTAAATATAATGCTAGTAAGAATAAAAAAATGGTTAGACGTAGACTTAATCAAGCTTTATTTTATTCCTTTTTAATTGGTTTAACTTCTTCTTTAATAATTCTTGCTTTTCGTAATCAAATTTTATTTGCTTTATATAAAACGACTTTAGGAAGTGATTATATCTTTATTCTAGCTCCTTTCTTTGTCCTATTTTATTTAGAAGCTCCTTTAATAAGTACTCTTCAAGCAATTGGTAATGCTAAAGCAAGTATGAAAATAACTTTTTATGGCGAAATTGTTAAATTAGGAACATTAATTATTTTATCACTATGTAAAATTGGTTTATTTTCATTAGTAATAGCTGAAATTGTAAACATTTTCTTTGTAGTTATCTTAGATTTTAAAAATCTTAAAAATTTCATTTAATCTTCCTATAAACTATGCTAAAATAAAATTAATAAGGAGAGAGAAAATGAAAAAGAATAAACCAGGAATATTTACTACTATAATTTTATTTATTGTTAGCTTTTTTAGTGAAGTTGCTAGAGCTTCTAAAAAGTATTAAAAAACATCTATCACAGATGTTTTTATTTTCAATTGGTAGTCTGTACGGGATTTGAACCCGTGTATACGAGCTTGAGAGGCGCGCGTGTTTAACCCCTTCACCAACAGACCATTTAAAAGACGTTTATATTGTATCAAAAAATTTTCTAAATGACAACTAAACTTCCTTATAAATTGAAGTAAATAATTCTTCATCACTAGCTTCATTATTATTTTCTTCTATTTTAGGTAAATCATCTATTGTTGCTAAACCAAAATAATCTAAAAATTCACTAGTAGTTTTATATAAATTAGGACGACCAGGCATACTACTTTTACCTGATTCTTTTATTAAACCTTTGGCTAATAACTTTCTAATAGTATAATCAGATGATACTCCTCGATAAGCATCTATTTCAGCTCTTGTAATAGGCTCATTATAAGCTATAATTGCTAAAACTTCTAAAGCTGATTGAGATAAATTATTTGATTCAGGAGTTAAAATTAATTTTTGATAATAACTTTTATGTTCTTCTTTAGTAGTTAATTTAAAAGCATTTCCTAAAAATCTAATTCTTAATCCTCGATCTTTAGCTTCATAATTTTGTCTTAATTTAACTAATAATTCTTTAGCTTCATCTTTATTAATTTCTAAAATATTAGTAATTTGTTCTAAAGTAATACCTTCATCACCTGCGATAAAAAGTAAACCTTCTAAAACACCTAATAAATCCATTAATCCATCCTCCAAATCCAAATTGTCTTAAATGAATCTTCTTGAGATATCTTTACCATCTTTTCTTTACTCATTTCTAAAATAGCTAGAAAAGTAGCAATTATATATTCTTTAGTGTTATATTCAAATAACTCAATAAAATCACATTTACTTTTATTTTCTAATTTTTTTCTAATCCATAATTTTCTACTTTCAACACTTATTTCTTTTCTAGTAATTTTAGTATGTTTTGGTTCTTTATAATGAAGACGATTTAAAACTTCTTCTAAAGCTTTAACTAAATCATCAGCACTTAAACCATTTTCATTAAATAATTCATAACCATTGGCATAATCTTTAACATTTTCAGGTAATTTAGTATAAATATCTTTTCTTTTTTCTTCTAAATTTTGAAAATCTTTAGTTATTTCTTTATATTGTTCATATAAAATAATTTTATTTTTTAAATCTTCTTCACTATTTATTTCAAATTCATCACTATCATTATCTTCTTCAACTTTGCCAATTAATTTTTTACTTTTAAGATGAATTAAAGTTGCTGCCATAACTAAAAATGATGAAGAAATATCAATATTTAAATTTTGAACTTCATTAATATAATTTAAATATTTATCAATAATTTCACTCATTTTAATTTCATAAATATCCAATTTTGTTTCTTTAACTAAATGTAATAAAAGATCCATTGGTCCTTCAAAATTTAAAATTGATACTTGAAACTCCATATTTATACACTCCTAGTTCATTATACTTAATTATTAACAAGTTTGCAAACTAAAAAAAACTAAGTTATTATTTCTTAGTTTTAGTTTTTAGAGAATCTCTAATTTCCCGAAGTAATAAAACTTCTTCGCTAATAACAGCTTTTTCTTCAGCCTTTTTATGATGTGATAATTTACTAAGCATTTTAATAACTGTAAAAATACATAAAGCAATAATTAAGAAATCAACAACATTTTGAATAAAAATACCATAAGTAATAGTCGATTTACCAATTGTAATGCTTAAACTAGTAAAATCGTGTCCTCCAATAATAATCCCAACAAGAGGCATTATAATATTTTCAACTAAACTAGTAACAATTTTCCCAAATGCACTACCAATAACTACGCCAACAGCCATATCTAAAACATTACCTTTAGCAATAAAAGCTTTAAATTCTTTAATAAACTCTTTCATAAAAACTCCTTTCTTTAATGTTTTATTATATCCCAACCTAAATTTTTTTTAAAGATAAAAAGTAAAAATGAATGAACATAGCTTAATAAAAAGATAGGATGATATAAACAAGTTTTAATAAATAATTTTAAAGAAATTTTAGTCTTTCGTAATAATATAATAGTAAGTAAAACAACCATTAAATATAATAGGATAAGTCCTAATAAAAAAGATTTACTAAAATATACTAAAAAACTAAAAATACTTAACACTAATAATACACCAGGAATAATACCTAAACCAAATTCAAAGTTGGCTTCTCTATTAACTTTATTATTAAAAATATTAGAAAATAATTTAAAAATATTTTTAAACCAATTAAGCATATATCCTTTAATCCATCTACTTCTTTGTTTAATACTTGTTTGATAATCTATAGGTGAAGTATCATAAAAGATAGCTTTTTTATGATAAGTTGTTGAAAGATGATTTAAAGTAGCATAGATGGATAATTCATAATCTTCAGTTAAACTATGAAAAGGAAAACCCTTCCACTCTTTAATTAAACGTCCATTAATATAAAAACCAGTTCCTGAAAATAAAATATTACTTAAACGTTTTTGACAATTAACATTACGATAATCATTAACTAATAAAAACGTTAACCAAGCACTGACACTTATCATATTATCTTTATTTTTTAAAGCCCGATAACCCATACCTAAACTATAACCTTCTAAATATTTATAAACCATTTGTTTAAGATAATTTTTATCTAAAATATTATCAGCATCAAAAATAAAATATAAATCATAAAACTCTTCTTTCTGAGCTAAAGATTTTAATAATTCATCTATAGCATAACCTTTAGTTTTAATCGTAAAATCTTTTCGAATAAAAATATTCATATTATATTCTTTAGCTATTTTAATAGTAGGATCTTTACTACTTTCAACAATTATATAGACATTTTGAGGATTTATTTTATAAGTTTGATTATTAATAGATTTTAATAAATCTTCAATTACTAAAGATTCATTACGAGCTGGTATTAAAATAGCAATATTAGGTTTTTTATTTAAATTTTTTTCTAAAATATAATGACTATTACGACCTAAAAATCTTTTAATAATAATTATTAATAACCATAAACAAAAACAAATAATTCCTAAATAAAGAAAAATACTCATCTTTTAACCTCAATAACTTTCATATTAGTATAACTTTTCTTTAAAACATCATCATTAAAATAATTATCAAAAAATTTACCTACAAAAGTAATAGCAGGATACCCATTTTGTCTAAATGATTGTCTAATTAAAGCACCCCAAGATATCGTAAAATCAAAAGCAACTAAAACAATTAAAATATTTGTTAAAATTTTACCAAATTTAATAGGAAAACTTTCAATTATATTAGAAATAGTTGGATAGAAAAATTTCATTAATACTAAAGCAAGTAAACCCCAAACAATCGCAAAAGGAATAGTAGTACGTCCATTAATATTTAAAATTTCATTAGAATAATCCCAAGATACTGTACCTAAAAAAGTTTCTTGTAAAAAACTAATTAAATATTCAAAAGTACCACCTAAAAGAGCCCCTTCAAGTAAAATTTGCCAATCTTTTTTAGGTTTTCTACCCAAAATACCAATCATTATAATAGCTCCAAAACCATAAACAGGACTTAAAGGACCCCATATAACACCACGTCTTAATTGCCAAACCCATTCGTGATGAAAATGATAATGCATAAATAAATTTAAAAGTTCTTCATAATAAGCCCCAAAAACACAACCAAATAAGAAAATCCAAAAAAATTTATAAAAACAACGCCCACTAGCAAATTTTTTCTCTGCCACTTTACTCACTTCCATATTATAAATAATATCATAAATTTTTATATTTGACAAAAAATAGCAAACAATTTTATATTATAAATATAATATTTATATAAAAGCAAAACACCAAACTAATTATACATAATTTAGATTAACTTATAATAATTATTGATCAGAAAAAAGCTGTTTATTAGAAAACAACTTAAAATATAATTATAGCCTACCTTAATCTATATGGATTATCAAAAGTTCCATCTCCGTCATAGATTGTCACTGAGGGTAATAGATAACCGACCGGAGCCACACCGCACGCGCCGTTGACGTTGTTGCCGACGACACACCCGCCCGAATAGACACTGAATGTAAAGTCCGAGTACGCAGTATCCGGCGATAGAGTCCAATAATATACACTGCTTGGTTTCAACCAATCATTATTTGCACATTCACTTTTATATTCATCCGTATCCCAATTATATAATTCTTTACTAAAACAACTTTCTCTTCCTATTCCTCCTCCATTTGTTGCATACCCATAATCACTTGGATACATTAA
>CANQZH010000029.1 GCA_947628245.1 uncultured Bacilli bacterium
ATAATAGCTTGATTAGCTGTTTCTCCAGCAAGAATATATTTACTACTAATAGCTTCAATATGTTTTTTAACATCTATCTTAAATAATTTAGTAGCCATATCTCTTTCTTCTTTACTTAAACTTTTATTAGTCATTTTCTCATAATTTTCTAAAGGAAACTTAGAATCAATACAAATATTACCAAGTGGTTCAGGAGCGTGGATAATACTATCTGCTATAGCTCCATTAGATAAAGTATATTGAATTTGATAAATTTGATCATTTTTTTCACCAAAAACACTTTTTAAAATATAATTTAAATTAACCTCGCCAAAAATACCTCTCGTTTTTTTATCAGTTAAAACACTTTGTAAGGAAACAATTTCGGTTGATAAACTATCAATTTTTTTCTGAGCTTCATCTATTTTAGTTAATCTTTCTAAAACATTGGAAAAAGTTTTATTTGTTTTTTCAAAATTTTCATCAAGTCGAGCATTAACTTTTTCATTCATTAACAATAGCTTTTTTTCAATTCGATCATTTAAGCTTTCAAAATCTTTAGTTAAATTATTAGAAAATTCATATTTAAAATTTCCTAACTCCTTAGCCATATTAGTTTCAAAATTACCTAATTTTTCAGTAACGGCTAAATCACTATGATTATTTTTAGATACTTTAATAAATAAAAGTAAACAAACAATTAAAACTCCAACTAATAAACCAATTATAATATATTCCATAACAAGCCTCTTTTCTAATACTATTATAAATGAAAAAAACACCTATGAAAAGGGTTTAATTTAGTAATATTAATATACAACTTGAGTAACATCATAGCCTAAATATTCTAACATCATTACCGCTTTACTACTATGCATTCCTTTACTACATATTAAATAATAAGCTTTATCTTTAGTTAAATATTTATCATAATTCATCATTAATTTTTGATAAGGAATACTAACTGCCCTTGCATCATGTTTTTCTAAATAATCTAAAGGATTTGATAAATCAATTAACTCACCCATACTTATATCATAATTTTTTAAACTCATTCTTTTCATATATACTCACCTTATATATTTTATGAATTAAAAAAATAATGAAAAATGATAAAGCCCAAATACAGTTAACCAATTTTTATATGATATTTTTTACACCATTCTTTAAACACAAAAATATAATAATCAGATGCATAATCATAATAATCATCATATAGATTATATTTTTTTAAGCATTCATAAAATTTATCCATATAATCATAATATCTTAAAATGTTAAATAATTCTTTGCGTGCTTCTTTGTTATCATATATATTATGTACAAATTCAGACATAATACTTTTATGATCAAGAAAATTATAACCAGGTAATGGATATATATTTAAAGATTCTTTTCTAGGAAGTTTTTCATAATCTTTTTCTGTTGGATTTTCAGGTAAATATTTTTTTAAATAATCCATAGGATTTACTAATTCCATTGTATCAGTCTTTAAAAAAAGACAATCATTTTGATGGATATCCATAAGAACATCTACAATTGTATACTTTTTTTCTTTCATAAAACCAAACTCCTTTTCAAAAAAATTATACATTAAAAGGCAAAAAAGAATCCTTTTTAGATTCTTCTTCTAATTATTTCTAATTTGTTCTATATAACTATTAATCTTAGATGCCCATGTATCACTCATTGCATAACGAGGGCCAATTAAATCAGGAGTCGTTAAACCTTTTGATACATAATTTCTAGATAAGTTGCTAATCATGGCTTCAATTCCTGCATCTAAGGAATCAAATCTTCCGTATGCACCACAACCGCTTCCTTTCATACCCCCAACATTATTACATTCTTTTACTAATCTGCTACAATTCCAAGTACATCCTGTCTCGTGTAAAGTAATTGCTACTGCTAAATAAGGATCTACTCCATATGCTAAAGCATAATTGGCAAAAGATTCACCATAACCAGTTAAATCACTTCCTAAACTACGATTTAACTTAGCAATTAATTCATCTTTAGTTAAACCATCATATGCCACAACAGGACTAGAAGTTGCTAGTTTAACAATTTCAATTTCTTGTCTCAATGAACTTAAATCATTGACAGCCAACACATCAACATTTTCTTTATCTAAGTTAGTCTTTACTACAATTGATTCTAGCAAAGTATTTCCTAAAGTTGTAAATGCCGCAGTTGGTTGTAATACAGTAATATCTGTAATTCTATTGGCTGTAAATTGGATACAGCTAATGACGATAAGAGCTAAAAGCATAGCTTTTATCGACGGTAAATTTTTCATTTTAATTCCCATCCTTTTTCTTACGGAAGTGGTTTTATTATACTATATTGTATGCTTTATGTCAAATTATGTATTACCAATTCCCTCATATTTATTTTTAATCATTAAAGAAATCATCAAAAAATTCATCATCAGTAATTGAATTATCATTCATAATTATCGAGTCAGTATCAATATTTATCTTAGGTCGTTCTTCATCATTATTTTCAGGTTTTATACTTTCAACCTTTTTTTCTTCTACTTTTTCATTTTCTTTAATCTTTTCTTTTTCCTTAGCTTCTTCTTCATCTAATTCAGCTAATTTTTTATCAATATCGGCTATCATTCGATCAATATCTTCACTAGTTAAATTACCACTAGGTTGATTCATCATTGGCATACCAGTATTCATCGGATTATTATTCATTGGCATTCCACCAAATGGATTAAAACCACCAAAAGGATTAAATGGCATTGCATCTTGATTTGGATTACTATCCATCATTTGCTTACGTTTAGCTTCCGAAACAAAACTTTTAATATCAAAAGTCTCTATTGGTTTAATTTCTCGATGCGGAAAATCCATTTTTTTTCTTATAATACCCCAATTCATTTTAAAATCAGGTTCTAACTGAGTTTTAAAAGGAGCCATTCTAGATCTAATAATAATTGCTTGAAATAATTTCATTTTTTGTAAATCAGTAATCGTAACTAATGGAGTAGATGCTGTTTTATCTTTTTCTTTGCTTTTTACTTCCCCACACATCTTACTAATTTCTTCTAAAGCAGCCATTTCCGTACTTATTAAATAAATCCAGTTATTAGAATTACCTTTAATTGTTTGAGCAACTTCTTTTCCATAAACATCATCTAATTGGGAAAAGTTTTGGATAATAAAAGTAAATCTAATATCTCTACTACGAGCCGCTGAAACCATTGAATCAACATCACTTAATGGAGGCATATTAGCAAATTCATCTAAGATAAAATTAGTTCTAATTGGTAATTTACCACCATTTACTTTAGCAACATCAATTAAAGTTTCATAACATTGTTTCAAAAAAACGGTTAATAAGCTATGGTAAGTTGTCTTTTCATCGTGAATAATTAAGAAAACAGCTGTTTTTTTCTCACCAATCGAACGCATATCAAAATCACTATACGATAACATTTCACTTAATTTTTCTCTTGATGAAAATATTCTAATTTTTTGCCTAAAAGTAGATAAAATACCACCCTTAGTTTCATTTGGAGCATTTATCGTATTAGATGCGAAAATATACTCTGAAGAATCAGCTCCTTTTAAGTTAAAATATTCATTAATATAATGACTAGAGGCAAAGCGTTCTTCACCAATAGTACTCATAACATTAATTGAATTTAAATTTATTTCACTTTCTTTAGCATCTTTAAATAACCCTAAAGCAAGTCCACAAAAATAGTCAGCAGCACTTCTTTCCCAAAAGGCTGATTCTTTATTTTTAGGATCTACTAAAATATTTGTCGCTATATCATCTAATAACTCTGTAGCTTTATCTCGATTACCATTTTTATAATTTTGATAAGGGGCAGTTAAAGGATTCCAAGCATTACCATCTTCTGGATCTCTAAAATTTAAAATAATAATATTATATCCTTGTTCTTTTAAATAACTACCACAATATTTATATAATTCACCTTTCGGGTCGGTTATAATCATACTTTCCCCTTTTTTGGCTAATACATTAACTTGAGGTTTAACAACACATTCCGATTTACCAGAACCAGTAGTACCTATAATTAAAGTATGATACTCACCATTATCAACCCACAAATCAGTTCCATTATTTATAATTGGAATACCAGCACCTTCAATATTTTTATCAATTGCTTTAATGTGAACTATTCCTTTATCTTCTTTCATTTCTTTCTCTTTAGCCCATCTAGAATAACCTTTTTCTTCTTTTTCTTTAATATTAATTAATCTTTTACCACTTTTATCTTTTTCAAATATATAAGAAGAAACACTAGAAAAAATCATAACTAAAGCCATTACAAACATAAATAAAGTCAAAAAGATATAATCTGGTCCAAAAGCCGGAAATGGATTTAAACCGTGAAAAGTTCCATCATTAGCAAAAGACGCAAAATTTAAAACAGCAATAGCACATAAATAAAGCAAAAATACACAAAATATCACAAATATTGTAAAATCTTTAGGTGAAACTCTAAACTTCATAGTCGACCTCCTTAACTTTTTTTATTATACTACAAATTAATTAAAGAACAAAACATTAATTTATTGTAAACTCTACTTTATAATTCATTACACTTTCTTCAGTAAAAGTATAAGTATTATAATTCATATCTTTAATTTCATAAATATGTTGTTGAATACTTAATGAATTACAACTAAATATTTGAGAACTTAATTTATTTTTATTTTTACTCATATAATCTATATAACTACTTTTTTTAGCATAATTTTTTCTTCTAAAATCACTTTCTAATAAGTCGTAACTTTTATCTAAATCATTATTTACAATACTTATAAAATCGTTTAAATATAAATTACATATATAATCTTTAGTTATAACATTAGATCCAATTAAACCATTATCTTCATTTTTAATTATTTCTTTTTGAGGATTTATTATAGGCAATACCTCATAAAGATAATTTAAAGGATAGATGGCATATGTTAAATTTTCATAATCAACATTTATTAAAAATTTTATATCTTTCATAAATACTTCACTATCTTCAAAATTATTTAAAATAATATCCCCATTTACATAATATAAATATCGATTTAATTCATCATAAGTTTGATAATCCATTTTTCGAGCTTTAAAAGTATATTGAGAATCACTATTTAATTTTATTAAATTATTATAAATATTATTTTCATTTATGTCATATTCTTTAAGATATTCAGAATGTAAAATATTTAATAAACTTTCCGTATTATAATTTTTTAAGTTATTGAGATAATTGTTTAAAACATTTACCATTGAAAAGAAATAACTATATTCAGTTACTGGTTCCATATTATAAGGAGTTATTTCTTTTTCAGGTTCTTCATAATTTTCATATTGACTACTTGATAATTGATTTACCACAAACACAATACAAAATATAACTAAAAATATTATTAATACAATAGCAAATCTAATTATTTTCTTTTTTTGCATAAGTCCTCCTATTTACAACCGTTTTCAACGTATGAAAGTAAATTTGTAGCATATGTTTTTCGCTTAGAATTTTCGCAATCATCTTTACCAGGTCTTTCATAATTCATACAAAAATTATATGCATATTCGGTTTCACTGTGGTTATTTTCTCTTAAATATTTTTCAGTAGAACTATAAGATTCATTTAACTCTTTAATTAGGAATTTAATTTGATTACCGACCGAATAACTACCATCACCATAAATACTTTTCAAATTATTAAAACGTGCCGTTTCCCATTGGGCAATTCCGCGATGATTAGTTGAATTAACTGATTTAGGATTAAAATCACTTTCTTGTTGTAAATTACCCATAATACCTGCAATAGCTTTATCATTATAGCCACTGTTTTTTAAAGTTAAACATATTGTTTGTTTGCTATCTTCACCTTCAACTACACTACCATCACCACTACAAATTTTACGTGGATCGCTTGCTGACACATAATTTGTTGGATCAACGGCTTCACCATTTATTTGAACTTTAAAATCTAAATGTGGTCCAGTTGAATTACCAGTATTACCTAATTTACCAATAACTTGACCTTGTTTTACATTATCGCCTTTAGAAACGGCTACACTATATAAGTGACCATATCTTGTTATACTTCCATCAGAATGAGAAATATATACAGCATTACCTAAGAAACCTCCACAAGAAGTGTCTCCTGCTATACAACCAGTTGTTGTATCAGTAACTATTCCATCAGCAGCTGCAATTACATTAGTTCGTCTTTCTCTTCCACCACCAATATCTATAGCATTATGATTAGTACTTGCATTGGCTGTAGGGGCATCTCTAAGACCAAAACCACTTGTAATTGTTGTTGTCTCTGGATCGCCATCAGCATATGTTATTCCATCTTTTTGAGTAGTTTCTGTAGAACCAATTGGCCACCACATACAACCAGCTCCACTAGCAGTCATTTTACAGTCATTTTCATCGATATTCCAAATTGCTTTTCGATATTTTTGAGTATTTCGATCTTGATACTTGCCGTATAAAACTTGTTCCTCATTAGTAGTTGGAACACAATTTGTGGTATCACCATTAATATAACATTGAGGTCCGTTACAAGCATTTTGTACTCGAGAAGGTATTCCATTAGGAAAAATATAAGGAGCATAATAACAACCACCATCTCCTGAACTACCCGGATTATACCAATAATATCCTAAAAAAGCATAACTTTTTAATAAATCATTATAATCAGAATATTGTCTATTAACAGCTTGGCAATACTCAGCAATAGCTGCTTCAAAATCTGTGCCAAAATCTACACATAAAGATAAATCTAAACCATTATTGCAACCCCAACCCCAATAATTATTATAGGTAAAACGTCTATTTCCTGATTCATCAAAATCAGGACTAAAACCCTCTAAAATAGCTCTTATTATTACAAATTCAGGATTTATATTATTTTCCAATGCAACATCATAAATCATCTCGGCATTTGTTAAAAATAATTTCCAGCCATCTTGCATTGCTCCAGTATAATTAAAGCTTTTTAATCCAGCAACAAATTGAGATTTTGTTAAAGTAGTTTTATGTAAATCCATTGTTCCACAATTTTCAGCTAATTGATTTGCATTTGCAAGTTCATCTTCATCATCTTGTTCTTTATTTATAGTCCAATAACTATGATCTCCTAAAAAATATTGTAAAATATCTGACCAGTTTAATTTATATTCTTCTAATAAATAATATGCTGCATAAACATTAAATCCACTTGTATCATCTTGATGAGCCCATTCTTTATAATCCTGCTCAGCATAACAAGAACTTAAACTTTCATTAGGCTGATTACATGGACAATCTTTATATTTGCTAGGAACATTTGCATTAACCCAACTAGTTGGAATTTTAAAATCTGGAACTTGAAAAATCGAATAATTAGTCCCATCATTGGTACTATAGCAAAAATCAGAAACATTAACGTTCATAATCTTTTTTTTACCAGCTTTGGACATAACAACTCCATTTGCTGAATCTAAAGCTTCGTCTAAAGTAGCTTGACCATAAGATGGTTTATTATATATTCTTTTATCACGATAAGTGACTTTGCAATCATTATAAATTACTTCATTTCTTAAAGCAATTGCTAAAGCTTTATATAAATGGTAAATTCCTGCATCTTTATTTTTTAATTCTTTAGTATAAGTATAGGTTGCAGCAGCAACATAATCTTCAAGTTTCATTGTTTTAGAACTACTTTCATTAGCACCATATGGATTATATATAACTTCAACACTTTCACATTTATTGTCTAAACTTTCCATATATTTATAATCAAAGGTTTTAGTTGAAGTATTACTTCCCAAAAAAATACTTATAAACAAAATAAAAATTGCTACAATAACACCTATTGCTATTATTTTTCTTTTTAATAAAAAATTAATTAGTTTTTTACTAGCTACTCCTAAAAAATTCCCACTCTTAGGAGGTTCAACATCCATATCAGCTTCATTTTCTTCTAAAGCAGGCGGTTGTTCTTGGACTTCTTCATTATTAGATGGCTCATCATTATTAAGTAATTCTTCATCATTAGCTACTTCTTCATTATCATTTTCATCAAAAGAATCCATTTTACCACCTCTTTTACTTTTATCATTATAACATTAAAAGCTTAAAAAAAACACCAAAAAGGTGTTATCTTTTAAAGGCAATTAAAACAATTCCTACTATAACTAAAACAATGCCTAAAATATTAATCCAACTCATTGGTTCTTTAAAGAAAAAATAACTACCAACTAAAACAACAACTTGAACTATTCCTGTAGCAATCGGAACTATATAACTTAAATCATAGCTAGCAATTAACTTTTGCCATAATAGAAAACTACAAATATATAGTAAAAAACCTAAAGCCGTTATAAAACCAATCTTAAAACTTATTTCATTTTTAAAAGATAAAGATAAGGAATCTCCTCCTAATTTCATACAAAACAAACCACCAGTTGTTAACAAAATATAAATAGTCGTAAATATAAACTTCATTTTTTATCCTCCATCTCTTTTTTCATAATTGATATTTCTTCGATTAAAAGAGTTATCTTTTTTTTATTATTAGAAACAACAACTGTAAGCGCTAAAGTAATAAAAAGCAAAATAACAATAAAGAAACATAATAACATATTAGATAATAATTCAAAACCAATTAAATTAGCAAAATGATTCATAACCCCTGGAAGTAAAACACTTATTAACATTAGGATAATTGCTAAAAACCATACTAAAGCATACTTAGTTGATAACTTTCTTTTTCTTAATAAATAAACAATTAAAAAGAATAGAAATAAAATAAAGACAATAATTATAAATGATAAATTTTTAGAAATCATTTGTACCTCCTTAGTCCTTCAATAATAATTGATAAACAAACATTTATCATATAATAAGAACTCTTCCACGTATGAATAGATGAAGAACCACCAGTTCTCTCAAACATATTAACTCCTATTTCTTTAACTTTATAACCTTTTTTTACAAGCAAAACGGTAGTAACTGGTTCAGGGTATTCAGTAGGATAATAATTAGCAAATTCCTTAATAACTGCTTTATTAGCCGCCCTAAAACCACTAGTAGTATCTTTTAATTTAAAACCACAAGCAATTTTAATAAAAAAAGTAATAATCTTAATTCCAACTCTTCGCATAAAAGAAGTTTTAAAACCACTAATATCATCAATAAAACGACTACCAATTGTAAAATCAGCTTCAGAGTTAATAATTGGTTTAATTAACTTATCAACATAAGATACATCATGTTGTCCATCACCATCAAATTGAATAGCCAAATCATAATCATTTTTCAAAGCATATTTATAACCAGTTTGAACAGCCCCACCAATTCCTAAATTATTAATTAAGTTAATATGAGGTAAATTATT
>CANQZH010000030.1 GCA_947628245.1 uncultured Bacilli bacterium
ATTCTTGATAATATTAAATATCCTAAATATGTTATTGGCGTTACTGGTTCAAGTGGTAAAGGAACGACTACTAATTTAATTTATCATATTTTAAAAAATGCTGGTTATGATGTTGTATATAATGAATCAGGAAGTAATATTATTAATGGCATTTTAACAGTTATCCTAAATAATTGTAATTTAAAAGGTGAATTTAAACACGATATTTTATTATTAGAATTAGATGAAAAACATCTTCATTTAGCTTTTAGAGAAAGTAAATTAACTCATTTAGTAATTACTAATATTACGCGAGATCAACCAGCAAGAAATGGTTCTCCTGATTTAATTTATAATGAAATTATGAAAACTTTAGATGGGAAGACAACTTTAATTATTAATGCTAATGATCCAGGTCTTTTAAGGGTTTTACTTACCTATCCTGGAAAAATTATTACTTATGGAATTATGGAAACTAAAGATTCTTATCAAACTTTAAAAAATTTTAATGTTGATTATGCGTATTGTCCTAAATGTCATCATAAATTACATTATGATTTTTATCACTATGGTCATCTTGGTAAATTTAATTGTCCAAATTGTGATTTTAATAATCATCAATTAGATTTTTTAGGAACTAATGTTCTTTTAGAAAAACAACAAATGGAAATTAATCATAAGCTAGTACATTTAAATAAGGATATTTTATATACAGCTTTTGCTACTCTTGCTGCTTACAGTGTTTGTAAAACAATAAATGTTAAAGAAGAACTTATTTTAGATGCTTTAAATAATCATCCCAATAATAGTAAAAGGGCTCATCAGTATATGTTAGGTAATAGAAAAATAACAATGTTAGAAAGTAAAAATGAAAATGCTTTAAGTTATTTTCAGTCTCTTCAATATATTAAAAATGTTAAAGGACCTAAATGTGTTTTACTAGGTTTTGAAAATGTTTCAAGACGTTATTCATACAATGATCTATCGTGGCTTTATGATGTTGATTTTGATTTATTAAATGATGAGGAAATAACTAATATTGTTTTAGTTGGTCGATTCAAATATGATGTCGCTGTAAGACTTACTTATGCGAATGTTGCTTCTGATAAGTTTATTTTTGTGGAGAATTTAAAAGATATGGTTAAAATTTTAAAGGAACAAACTACTGGTGATATTTATACAATGGTTTGCTTTGATATGACTGAGATACTTTTAAAGGAATTAAAGGAGGCTGTATGAAAACAATTAATGTTGCCCATTTATATTATGATTTAATGAATTTATATGGAGAAAGTGGAAATCTTTTAGCTTTAAAAAAACATTTAGAAAATCAACAAGTAAAGGTTAAAATTACTAATTTAAGTATTGAAGATGATCTTGATTTTAGTAAATATGATTTTTTCTATATAGGAAGTGGTAATGATGAAGCTTATAGTCTAGCTTTAAATCATTTAAAAAAATATCAAAAAGAAATTAAAAAAGCGATAGAAAATAAGCGATTTTTCTTAATAACAGGAAATGCTTTATGTTTATTTGGTGATTTAAAAATTTTAGATTATACGCCTTTAAAAACGGAATTTAGGATTGTAGGAGAACAAAGATTTCATTTTAAAAATTTAAATAATGATTTAATTGGTTTTCAAAATAGAGACTATATTTTAAAATTTGTTAAAGAAAAACATTTATTTGAAGTTGTTAAAGGAACGGGTTATGTTCCTAAAGCAATTGTTGAAGGAATAAAGAAAAATAACTTTTATGGAACTTTTTTACTTGGACCTTTATTAGTTAGAAATCCTCAATTTACGGAGTATTTAGTAGAACAAATTTTAAAAAGTAAAAACATTAATTATTCTTATTATTATGATGAATGGGAAGAACTAGCTTACAAAAAAAATGTTTAAAAAGACGACTTTATTTGTCAAGATAGAAAATTTATGGTATTATTTAGGTGGTGATGAAAAATGATTATTGTTTTTAAAGTAAGTGATAAATTAAAAAGCAAAATGATTGAATATTACAAAGATAAAAGAAGAAGTAAAACTCCTCCTTATTCCATATTTCAAGCTGAGGATGCTGATACCGTTATAACTTTATATGAATCAGGAAAAGTTATGTTTCAAGGTATAAGTGCGGATATCGATGCTAAAATGTGGGCTGATATGGAAAAAAAGCTTACTGGTAAGAGAATAAATATTAATGAAGGAAAACAAAAGTTAGAAAAAACAAAAAAAACAAGAAAGCAAATGTACCGGTTAAGTGTATATGGTTCTGATGAAGTTGGAGTTGGTGACTTTTTTGGGCCTATTGTTGTTACAGCTACTTATGTAAGTAAAGAAAAAACTAATTTTGTAGATAAATTAGGGGTTAGAGATTCTAAGATGATTACTGATGAAAAAATTAAAGCTATTACTCCTACCCTAATGCAAGAAATTCCATACGTTAGTTATGTTTTATCTAATAAAGAATATAATGATTATCAAAAAAAGGGTTATAATATGAACCGTATTAAAGCTATAATTCATAATAAAGTATTATATGAATTATTACAACAAGGTTATCCATATGATAGTATTGTCATTGATCAATTTGTATATCCTAAAAAATATTATGAACACTTAAAAGATGAGAAAAATGTTGTAGAAAATATTACTTTTATGACAAAAGCTGAAAGTGTATGTGCAGCTGTTGCCGCAGCTTCTTGTATTAGTCGTTATTTATTTTTACAAGAAATGGATAAATTATCAGATGAACTTCATATTCCAATTTTAAAAGGAGCTGGTGAAGACGTTGATAAACAAACAGCTGAAATAGTTAAAAAATATGGTGAAAAAAAATTATATGAAATTGCTAAATGTAATTTTAGAAATATAGAGAAATATAAAGAATATTAAAAGAAGCTTATCGCTTCCTTTTTTAATACTCAAAAATCTTAATTAAAAAACTTTCAAAACTAAGCCATTTATCTTTAAGACCAGCTTTAATTTCATAATCTAATTTAGCTAAATCTAATAAATTATCTTTTAAATCATCTAGATGATACAATGAATTATTTTTAATTATTTTTTGCAATTGCCAATCAGCTAATTTTAATTCTTGCATTATTTGATTAGAATTAGCTTTTTTACTTAATAAATTAGTCATAATCATTAAACGATATTCTCTAGCCAGTAAATTAATTAATTGTAAGGGCTCAACTTTTAAACTTTTTAAATCATTTAATAAAGAAAAAGCTAAACTAATATTTTTATTAATAACTGCATCAATAAATTTAAATTGATTATCTTTTACATTAGTACTAATTAATTCTTTTAAAGTTGCTAAAGATATTTTACTATTTTCTTTAAACAATAAAGTTAATTTTTCAATTTCATTATAAATTAAATCATAATTACCTAAACAAGCATTAATAATAAATCTTACTTCTTCATCATCAATTAAATAACCTTTTTTCATAACTAAACTTTTTACAACTTTAAATAATTCATAATTACTTGGAGCTTTAAGTTCAACAATTTTACCTAATTCTTGATATTTTTTATAAATTTTTTTTCTTTTATCTATTTCTTCATAAGTAGTAAAAATAAGAGTTGTATAAGGATTTGGGGAGTTTAAATAATTAATTAAAGCTTCACAATTAGAATCGGTTATTTTTTCTTTACTAAAAAAATTAGCATTTTTAACAATAACATATTTCATATCTTGAAACATTGAAACATAACCAGCTTCTTCTAAAATAGTTTTTAAATCTACTTCATTATAATTATAGGTTATTTTATTAGAAGAATCTTTAATTATTTTTTTTAATTCTTCGTCCATTAAAACTTTTGAATCACTTACTATTAATATATTCATAACATCACATCTTTTAATATTATATAAATATTTAGCTTTAAAAACAAGTATCGATACTTAATTTATTATTTTTAATATTAACTATAATACTACCATTTAAATCAGTCCGATAGATTTTAGAATTTACTAAATTATCTAATGTTTCTTTATTTGGATGACCATAACGATTATTAATTCCGACACTTATAATCGAATATCTAGGTTTTATTTGGTTAATAAATTCTTTACTACTACTAGTATTTGAACCGTGATGACCTACTTTTAAAAAAGTAATATTTTTTAATTTATATTTTTCTATTAAATCATTTTCTTTAGCTATTCCAGCATCACCCATAAATAAAAACTGATAATTATGATAATTTAAATACACAACATTTGAGTTATCATTTTCATTATCATACTTTTTAGTATTTAAAAATTCTAAGCGATATTTATCAAAAGTTAAATAATTAATGTTTTGATAATATTTAATATTATTAGCTATTATCTTTTTTTCTAAATCATTTTTTTCATCATTATTTAAAATAATTTCTTTTATTTTAATATTAGATATTAATTCTATAGTATTTCCTGCGTGATCATAATCGCCGTGAGATAAAATTAGAGAATCAATTCGATTAATTCCTAAACTATTTAAATAAGTTACTATATTGGCAACTTGATAATTTTTCTTAGCATATGAACCACCAGTATCAATTAAAACAACTTTCTTTAAATGAGGACTTACTAAAAGAGTACTATCCCCTTGCCCAACACTTAAATAAGTAACTTTTAAACTATTATCAAAATAAGGAATAAAATGAATAATAATAATTAAAACAATTAAGCAAATATAATAATTTTTTTGATGATAATAAAAAGCTTTATAAAATAAATAAAAGTAAATTAACCAAAAGATAAAATTAACTTTTGGAATAATAAATATTCCTACTTTAATTGTTTCCCATAACTTATTTAATAAAATAAAAAGAGCTGTAAAACAATTAAAGACTTTACTAAAGATTGGTAAAACAAAAGTTAATAAAGCTAGAGGATACATTATTACTGATACATAAGGAATTGCTATAATATTAAATAAAATTGTTAAAAAATTTACTTTATAATTATTAATAGCTGTAACAGGTAAACTAATAAAAAATGTAAAAAGACTTATCTTAAGCATATTTTTAGAACTATGATAAGTAAGAAGACCAAAAGAAATTAAAAAAGAATAAATAAAACCTATATTATATAAATAAAAAGGATTTAAGAATAACATTAAACAAATAATAATTGTTAGTATTTGTTCATTTGTTAAATTTAATTTAAATTTTTTAATAGTATAAAATAAAACACTTCTTAAAATAGATGGAGTAAACCCTACTAAAAAAGCATAGAACCATAAAAAGCCTAAAATAATTAAACTTTTCTTTAAATATTTATTTTTACTTAAAATTAAAATAAATAAAGAAATATGCATACCTGATATAGCAAATAAATGACTAATACCATTAGTTTTAAATAATTCAGTATCAATATCATCTTTAACACCTAATAATAAAGCTTTTAAATATTCATTTTGCTCAATTTTATTAATTCTTTTATAACACCAATTTTTAATTTTATATAAGAAATTATTATTAGCTTTAACAGTTAGATTCTGAGCATCAAATACATAATAAATATGTTGATGTTCTAAGTATTTTTGATAGGAAAAAACATTAGGTATATCATTTCCTAAAGGTACTTCTAAATGACCCTTTAAAATAACATAATCGTTAAAACCTAATGTTTCTTCTAACTTACTCTTTTCTTCTTCACTTTTAATTTGATAATTAACAATTAACTTTTCTTGAGCTTTTATACTCATTTTTAAGACATCATCTTTAAAATGATAATCTATTATAAAGCCTTCAATATTCGTTTCATTTCCATTAAATTTACTAGAATATTTAAAAAAGAAAAGATTAATTAAACACCAAACAATAACCAAAATAATTAAGATTTTAAACAGTAATGTAATCTTTAATTTTGGCATAAAGAGCATCACCTATACCCGAAATATTTTTAATATCTTCAATTTTAGTGAAAGCTCCACAAGTACCACGATATTTAATTATGGCTTCAGCTTTTGATGAACCAATACCATATAAAGTTTCTAATTCTTCTTTAGTAGCTGTATTTAAATTAACTTTACCACTTGAACTAGTAGTAGAATTATTAGATTTACTACCACCAATAATAGAAGAATTTTCCTTTAAATCATTCGTAATATCAGCATCCCCTAATTCATCGCTTTTTTTCATTTCTTTTACTTCATCTTTAGTATAAACAATAATAACCATTTCATTAGTTAATTTCTTACTTAAATTTAAATTAGAAGTATCAGCATTACTTAATAGTCCACCAGATACTTTAATTAAATCATTAACTACTGAACCATTATCAAGTTCATAGACTCCAGGATTTCTTACAGCCCCTTTAATATCAACAGCAATTTTATCAGAACTATTAATTTCGCTATCATCCATATCAAGAGTTTCAACAGGACAATGGAAAGCTTCCTCAGCACTTGCATCTTTTAAATATAAAATTCCCATTAATAAACAAGCTAAAGCTAAGAATCCAGTTATAAAAAGAAACTTTTTTTCAGCAATAAAATCTTTTAAATTTTCCATAGGCTCCTCCTTTCTAAGAAGGATTACTCCTTCTACTAATATATTCCCAAAAAAATCACGATTTCCTTTTTTTTTGCAAAAAAAATACGCTGGTCTGTCAACCAACATACTTTCTCGTGGACGAACAAGGTAAAAACATATATTGACAGATATAAATCCTACCCTCTTACCGTAACCCACATGCACGTACAACCTAATGGCCGATAAGACACCGTATCCATTGGTGAAATAATGATGACTCAAAAATCATTCGCGAAACACCCGATCGGACAAACATCAACAATCTTAAGAAACGTAAAACTTCCGAAGAAATAAAACATCTCAGAGGTGTTCCAAAACATTTCACCTACCATTAAGTAACTTAACTATATCATAGTTAAGTTGACCTGTCAATTTGTTTTTAATTTTTTTTTAAAATTTTACAAATGACGTGTTAATTATTAACATTATTATTTTCTAATAACCAATCAATTACATTAATTTTAGTTATTCCATTATAATCAGTTTCTAAATCCATATTTAAAGTTATTAAAAATTTAGGATAATAATCTCCTGTTTTTTGTAATGATTTAATTTCTCTTTCTAAAATTTTTTCATCTCTAACCGATAATGCTACTTGATAATATTTTAAGCCATCTCTATTCTCGGCAACAAAATCAATTTCTAAATCATCGCCTTTTCCCACATATACTTTATAACCTCTTCTAAGTAGTTCTAAGTAAACTATATTTTCTAATATATGTCCTAAATCACTATTAGCTTTTTTCCCTAATAAATAACTTCTTAATCCAGGATCGACAACATAATATTTATAATCTCTTGCTAATAAATTTTTACCTTTAACATCAAATCTCTCGGCTTTATAAATCAAAAAACTTTCAATAAATGCTTGTATATAATTTAAAACAGTATGATTACTTGTAGCCATTCCTTTACTTGTTAAAGTATCACTTATTTTTTTCACTGATATTGGGCTTCCTATACTATCAAAGATAAATTTTAATATACTTTCTAATAACATTTTATCAGTTATATTATTTCTAGTAATTATGTCTTTATATATTACAGAAGTAAATATTCCTTCTAAATAAGTGTCTAAATCATTAGGATTATCTTTAAAAATTGATATACTCCCTGGCATTCCTCCATTTTTCATATAATCTAAGAAATAATCATACCTGCTTTTATCTAAATTACTAAAAGCACTTAAATATTCTTTAAAAGATAAAGGTAACATTTTTATTTCCACATATCTTCCTGAAAGTAAAGTTGCAAGTTCACCTGATAGCAAATAAGCATTTGAACCAGTTATATATACATCTACGTTTTTTTTAATATATAAACTATTAACAGCTTTTTGAAAACTTGGAACATTTTGAACTTCATCTAAGAAAATATAATATTGTTTTTTGGAATCTATTTGTTTATTTATGTAATCATATAATTCTTTATAGTCATTAAAACTGTAGTCAACATCTTCAAGATTTATTTTTATTATTTGATCATTTTTAATGCCTATTTCTTTTAAATATTCAATAAATAAATCAAATAAAGTAGATTTTCCACAACCTCTTACTCCGGTAACAGCTTTGATTAAATCTTTGTCTTTAAATCTTTTTAACATCTCAAGATATTTGCTTCTTTCTATCATCACTTCACCTCTTAGAACTATTATATATTAAATTTAACAAAAAAACAGCTTTTAGAAAATTTTTCCAAAAGCTAATAATTTATCTAAGTAATAGCATTTTTATTTATTTTAATTTTTTGGTTAAATGATATAAACAATTAATAGTTTGATTTTGTTCTCCTTCATTTAAATCAGCTAATCTAGTAATTAAATCTTTTTTAATCATCTTTAAAGTTTGAACGTCAAATAAAGAAGTTAAATTAGGATTATTTAAAACTAAATAACTTGGTAGTTCTTCTAAACTTTTATTGGCATTTTTAATTTGTAATTTAGCCTTTATTTGTTCTTCATAACGCTTTTTTTGAAATAGTTTAAAAGCATTAGAAATATCTAAAAATGTTTCATAAGACCAAGAATTAGTTAAAGCATCATCATAGATTTGTCTTATATTATGATAATCCTTAATTAAATTATACCAATCATTATTATAATATTTTTCATCTAAATTATAATTTTCATTTAAGTCTTGCCAATTAATACTATCACAAATTCTAATAATTAAAGTTCTAATATTTAGAGAATCAACTATTAATAATTCTTTAGGAATATTTGCTAAAATATTTCTAACAGTGATATAAGTTTCATATAACCAAAGATATTTTTCTTTAGACAATTCTTTAGTAAAAGAATCACTATCAGTTAAAGTTTGATACTTAACTTCAATTTTTTTTAAGTATTCAATAATTACTCTAATAGCTTCTAAATAATCAGCTATTTTATTTTTTTGTCTTGTTTCTTCTCTAATCTTTTTTAAATTTAACCAATAATTTTTACTAAAATAATTTTTATTTACTACAGTTTGATATTTATTTTTTAAGATGACATCAAGTTTTTGTTCTAAATCTAAAAGATCATTTAATTCTTCTTTGCTATACCAA
Source organism: uncultured Bacilli bacterium (assembly GCA_947628245.1). GTDB lineage: Bacteria > Bacillota_I > Bacilli_A > RF39 > UBA660 > Ventrenecus. Next base: position 9,057 of record CANQZH010000030.1, read on the forward strand.
ATATTTGTCATAAACCCTCCCTTTTTTCGATTAAAAAACTTGTTTTAAAACAAGCTTTTTATTCAATAATTGTTGGTGAAGATACACTATCAAGACCATCACCCATTAATTTTTCTTCTAATACTTCACTAGCTTCATCATCCATAAATTGTTTTTGTAAAGTAAGTTCAATATCACTATATTGTCTTGCTCCAGTACC
>CANQZH010000031.1 GCA_947628245.1 uncultured Bacilli bacterium
AAATAACTATATAGATATAGGCGATAGAGATGGTGATGGACAACCAATCTTATGGCGAATAATAGGAGTAATGAAAAATGTAACAAACGCCGAAACAAACAAAGAAGAAGATTTAATAAAAATCATTAGGGCTGATAGTATAGGACAATATAGTTGGGATTATTCACATAAACCTCGTGTGACAGAAGAGGGTAATTATGAATATTATGAAGGAGATCAAAAAAATATGAAATATGGTATAAATGATTGGAATGAAGCTGATTTAATGAAACTATTAAATCCTGATACCATCTACAATAAAACTTATGAACTAGGAAGTAGTTTATATTGGAATAAAGAAAGTGGAGAATATAATACAAAAGAGATTTTTGTAGAAGGGATTTTTGAAGTAGATTTTACTAACGATGGAATAAGTGAAGAAGCAAGAGAAAAAATAGCTAAAGTAAGATGGAATTTAGGAAGTATTTCAGATGAAGATATTGAAGAATCTTATTATATAGATACTCCTATATATACGCCTTCTTCTTTTTATCAAGATGAACGTGGAGATAATAATAACGATTATTGTTTAATAAATGGTGGTGAATGTAGTGCGGAAGGTTGTAGTTGTGATGATAATATAGAAAGAAAAAATACTTGGGATGGATATATAGGCTTATTATATCCAAGTGATATAGGATATGCGGTTGGTGGAAAAACTAGAGATGATATTTTAAATCAAAATATGATTAAATGGGGTAATTATGAATTGGCAATGAATAATTGGCTTTATCTTGATAATTTAGCCACTATATCGCCAGTGGAAGACAATACTTATGCATCAATGATATGGTCTTTTGTACATTCAACATATACTTTAGAGGCTAATTTTGCTTATGAAGAGTATGACATATATCCTGTTGCCTATTTAAAATCATCAATATCAATAACTGATGCTGCGGGAACACAAGATGATCCATTTGTAGCTTCATAATTTAAGTAGAATTTTTCTACTTTTTTTAAATTGTATTTTTGTTTTTAATAAATTCTTTTAGCATTTTCATTAATGCTCTTTTTTCGATTCTTGAAACATAGCTTCTAGATATATTCATTTCTTTAGCAATTTCTTTTTGAGTTTGTTCTTTTTGATTATTTAAACCATATCTTTTAATAATTATTTGTTTTTCTCGAGGCGTTAATAATTTTAAATAGGTATTTAATAAGATAATATTATCTTTAGTATGGATAGTTGTATTAAAGTCTTCAGTTTTATCTTTTATTATATCGATTAAATTAATTTCATTACCATCTTTATCATAACAAATTGAATCATTTAAACTAATATTTTTACCTACTTCTCCTTTAATACTTCTAAAATACATTAATATTTCATTTTGAATACATTTAGCTATATAAGTTGTTAATTTAATATTTTTATCTAAATTATAAGAGTCAACTCCTTTAATTAAACCAATTGTTCCAATACTTATTAAATCATCTGTTTCATTTTCTTTAACATCAAATTTTTTAACAATATGAGCAACTAATCTTAAATTATGTTCAATTAATTTATTACGGGCTTCCAAATCATTCTTTAACATTTTAATAATACATTCGTGTTCTTCTTCACTAGATAATGGTTCTGGAAAAACTTGATTTGAATAACTTCCTGTTAAAAATATCATTTGTTTTATTATTTCAAATAAAAACATAATTCACATCCTTTATCAAAATTTTATGATTAACAAGTTATTTTATTAATTGATAAATATTAGTAAAAATTATATAATTATTTTAAGCTTTAGAAAGGAACGTTTTATGGATATATTTAGACCTGATATTTATCAAAAAAGTATTTATTCAATTAATTATCAAAAATTAAAAAAAGCGGGAATTAAATGTTTAATTTTTGATTTAGATAATACAATTGCTCCTAAACAAATGGAAATACCTGATCAAAAAATTTTAAATTTTTTTGGGGAATTAGATGAAATGGGTTTTTATTTAGCAATTATCTCTAATGCTTCTAAAAAAAGAGTTACTCCTTTTAAAGAAAAGTGTAACATTAATAGTGCATATCACGCTTTTAAACCAAGTAAGAAAAAATACTTAAAAGTTATGGATTTATATCATGTCAAAGATATTGAAGTTGCTTGTATTGGAGATCAATTACTAACTGATGTTTTTGGAGCTAATAAATTACAATTAACTAGTATTTTAGTAAATCCGATAAATGAAAATGAAATGTTTTTAACTAAAATTAATCGTTTTTTTGAAAAAAAAATTATTAAAAAATTAACTAAGAAGGGTTTGTTTAAAAAAGGAGTATACTATGATTAAAAAGTGTCTTGGTTGTGGTGTTAAATTACAGAGTATTGATGAAAATGGTTTAGGGTATATTCCTAGTGATAAAGATTATTGTATGAGATGTTTTAAGTTAACTCATTATAATAATTTTACGAAAGCTTATTATGAAGTTAATCCAAATATTATTTTAAAGAAATTAGAACATAAAAAAGGTTTTGGAATTTTTGTTTTAGATTTAGTTAATTTTAATAGAGAAGCTTTTAGTTATTATTTAAAAATTAAAATGCCTAAAGTTTTAGTTGTTAATAAATGTGATATTATTCCGAAAAATATTAGTTATTTAAAAATTAAGGAATGGTTAAGAAAAGAATTTAAATTTGAAGAAGAAATTTTTTTTGTAAGTGTTAAAAAAAATATTGGTTTAAATAAATTTAGAAAATTTATTGATAGTATAACAATACCTATATATTTTTTAGGAATGACTAATGTTGGTAAATCTTCTTTAATAAATAAATTATTTAATTTAGATAAACCTCTTACTAGTTCAATTTTACCTAATACTACTTTAGATTTTATCAAAGTTTCAAAGAATGTTTATGATACTATTGGTTTTCCATATCAAGCTAAAATTGATTATAATCTTTTAAAAAAAATTATGATTAATGAAGAAATTCATTCAATTAATATGCCTTTAAAAGAAAATGCTGGAATATTAATAATGGATATAGCAAGAATTATTACGGATAAGAAAAATAGTATAACTTGTTTTTTTAGTAAGAAAGAAAAGATTAGAAAAATATATGATAATGAAGATGTTTATTTAGATGAAAAACCTTTAATAATTAAGTGTCCCAAAGAAAGTAATTTAGTAATTAAAGGGATTGGTTTTTGTTATGTTAAAGAAGAATGTCTTTTAACAATTTATCATCTAGAAGAAAATTTAATAGAAATAATTCCATCATTTTTAGGAGGTTGTTATGAGTAAAATTAAAGTAATGAGTGAAATATTAGCCAATAAAATAGCGGCTGGAGAAGTTGTTGAAAAATGTGCTTCAATTGTTAAAGAATTATGTGAAAATAGTATTGATGCTAATTCTTCTAATATAATTGTTAATTTAGTTGAAGGTGGTAAGAAAAAAATTGAAGTTATTGATGATGGTATGGGAATGAATAAGGATGATGCTTTATTATCTTTTCAAAGACACGCGACTAGTAAATTATATAAAGAAGATGATTTGTTTTTTATTAATACTTTAGGTTTTAGGGGTGAAGCTATTCCATCTATTGCAAGTGTTAGTAAATTTGTGTTAAAAACAAGTGATGGTACTGAAGGTTGTCAAATTATCTATGAAGGTGGTAAATTAATATCTAATGAGTCTTCTGATTTAAGATGTGGTACTTCAATTACAATTACTAAATTATTTTATAATACACCGGCTAGATTAAAATATTTAAAATCTGAACAAACGGAATTAGCTAATTGTGTTTCTTTTATTGAAAGACTTGCTCTAGCGTATCCTAATATTTCTTTTACTTTAACTAATGATGAACATTTAGTAGTTAAAACTAGTGGTTCTAATGATTTATTAAAAACTATTCACGAAATATATGGTCTTAATGTTTCTTCTAAAATGATTTTAGTAAAATCTAGTAATGATGATTTTGATTTAGAAGGATATATTTGTAAACCGGAAATATTAAAGAGTAATCGTAATCATATGATAACTATTGTTAATGACAGGGTAGTTAAAAATTTTGAAATTAATAAAGCTATTAATGATGCTTATTATACCTATAAACCTGATATTAAATTTCCTATTGTTGTTTTAAAAATTAATACTGATCCAACTTTAATAGATGTTAATATTCATCCTACTAAACAAGATATCAAAATTGGTAAAATGGATGTTTTAAGTAATTTAATTATTAAAACTTTAAAAGATGCTTTATATAAAAATTTATTAATTCCTAATGCTTTAAAAGATAATGAAGAAATTATTGAAAAACCAAAGATAATTAATGATATTGTTAAAGAACAAACCGTTAATTATAATAATGAACCCGTAAATGTTCAAACTGAATTTAATTTAAAAGAAGAAAGTGAAGATACGGTTATTGTTAACCCCAAAATGAAAGAATTAGTTTTATATCCTGTAGGCTTAGCCCACGGCACATATATAATCGCGGAAAATGAAGAAGGAGTTTATTTAATTGACCAACACGCGGCTCAAGAAAGAGTAAATTATGAACGAAATATGAAAGCTTTAAAAAGTGCTAAAACATATACAACTGGTCTTTTAATTCCTATAACTATTGAATTATCTAGTAGTGAAATGGCTAAAGTAAAAGAAGAAGAAGCTAAATTAAAAGAATTAGGTTTTGATTTTGAAGAATTTGGGTTAAATACTTTGATTTTTAAAGGACATCCTACTTGGCTTAGAAGTGGTTATGAAGAAGAAAGTATTAGAAAAATTATAGATTTAATTACTAGTGGTTTAAAAAGTGTTGACCCAGTTAAATTTAATGAAAGTATTGCTATTACTCTCGCGTGTAAAATGTCAATTAAAGCTAATATGCATATTTCAAAAGATGCAATGGAAGAATTATTAAAAGAGTTATGTGCTTGTGATAATCCTTATAATTGTCCTCACGGTCGACCTACAATTATTAAATTTAGTAATTATGATTTAGAAAGAATGTTTAAAAGAGTAATGAATTAGGATGGTGTTTATGAGATTATTTAAAAAAGAAAAAGAAAAAGAGATAAGTGCTAATGAATTAAATTTAAATGAAGCTTATTTATATTTACAAAAAGGATATAGACAAATGCAAATTGATAATCATTTTAGTAATAAAAATAATATGATTTTTATAGAAAGAATTTATTCTTATTTAAAATTTTGGGAAAATAAAATAGAAGAAAAAGGTTTAAAAATTTTGAAATATGAAAATGATAATGAATTTGGTTTTATGTTTATGGATATTCAATATATTGTTGCAAAATTAAGTTTTAATAAATTATTAAAAGAGATTAGCTTGGCAACTTATGTCGATATAAAAGAATATAATAGTTTTTATCATCATATAAATTATTTTACTATTAAATTTGTTAAACCTAATATTGAAATAATAACTATTTTAGAAAAATATGAACATTATATTGATTGTAAAGATTTTCTTAGTGTATTATTAAATAAACATATTTATCGTTTTAGGGATGGAAATATTGTTACGGAAGAACATTATAAGAAAGAAAATTTAGAAAGTAAAAAATGTCATTTTAATAATTTAGGTTATAAAAGTTATGAAGAAGCTAATTATTTATTGAGTAAGAAAGGAAAAAATCTTAGTCGAAGATCTTTTGAAAAAGAGTATCGTCTAGCTTTAAAGAAAACTAAAGAAAGAAGTTGATTAAATGATTATTTGTATTGTGGGACCTACTGCGGTCGGGAAAACTAAACTTAGTATTGCTTTAGCTAAAATATATAATGGCGAAATTATTAATGCTGATTCAGTTCAAGTTTATAAAGGACTTGATATTGGTAGTGCGAAAGTTACTAAAGAGGAAATGGAGGGAGTAAAACATCATTTATTAGATATTGTTGATGTAAAAGATAATTATACAATTTATCATTATCAAAAAGATTGTCGAAAATCTATTAAAAAGATTAAAGATAAAGGTAAAGTACCTATTATTGTAGGAGGTTCTGGTCTTTATTTAAAAGCTGCTTTATATGATTATCAGCTAAATTTTGAAGAAGGTGAAGATCTTGATTATGATTTAACTAATGAAGAATTATATGATGCTGTTAAAAATGAAAAACCTTTAATTGATAAGAATAATCGTAGAAGATTATTAAGAGCTTATAATAAAATGCAAAAAAATATTTCATTAGAAGATAATGATGCTAAATGTTGTTATGATGACATTTTATGGATTGGTCTAAAAACTGATGATGAAACTTTATATCAAAAAATAGATGAACGAGTAGATAAAATGTTTCCTGATTTAATAGATGAAGTTAATGCTTTTTATCAACAAAAAATTAATTCTAAAGCTTTAAAGACGGCAATTGGCTATAAAGAATTATATGACTTTTTTAATCATACTAAAACTTTAAAAGAATGTATTAATTTAATTAAACAACATTCTCGTAATTATGCTAAAAGACAATATACATTTTTTAAAAATCAATTACCTGTTAATTGGATAGAAACTAATTATGAAGATTTTAATAAAACTATTAATGATGCTGTAAATTTAATTGAAAATAATAAATAAATAATTTATAATAGCAACTTAAGTGTGAGGTGTAGTATGAGTATTCAGGAAAAAATTTTAAAAGATATTGATATAATGGAAGCTAATTATATCTATCGTAAATTAAAAGAAAAAGAACAATTAAGTGATGATGATATAGCTTTATTTTGTCTAGAAATAATTAGTAATAATTTAGAACAATTAAATAATAATAATTTAATTGTTTTAAGTGATTTATTAAAATTAGCTATAGATAATAGTTTAAGTTATTTAACTAAAAAACAAATAGAAGAAAAATTAAATAATATTTTATTAAAAGAATGTCCTCAAAATATTTATTTATTATTAGATAATTTAAGAAGTTTTGTTAATTGTTTATTTAAAAATGATAATAATGAACAACGTTTAAGAGACTTTTATGAAGAACAATTAAAACAAAATGAAAGAGAAATTGCTAATTTACATAAATTAATTAGTAAAAAAGATAAAAAAATTAGAGATTTAGAAAAGAAAGAAAAAAATAATAATCGTAAATTAACTGAAAAAAAGAAAAATTTACAAGAAAAAGAAAAACAATTACTTAAATTAAAAAGACAAGTAATAAGTGATGATGTTTTAACTGTTGCTCAGATAAGTAAAGTAAAAGATTATTTTTTAAAGTATCTTGAAGAACCAAGAACTGAATATGAATTAAGAGAGTTAGCTAGAGAACTTAATTTAAATGAACAAGATTTTAATAAGATATTTGAAATGCTTAATCAAGAATATAATATAGCTAGTAATGTTTTAACTTTTCCTAAATATTATCAAATTATGCCTTTAAAACCAAATAAAAAAGAAACTTTTTTATTACCACCTAGAAAAGATGAAATTGACATTTTAATGATAGCAGATTTACATATAAGAAATATATCTAATTATTTAAGATCTTTAATGTATGTTTTAAATAATTATGCAATTAAAAATAATATATCTTATTCTTTTATATTAGGAGATCTTTTTGATATTCGTTGGGAAGATTTAGAAAAAGGTAAATATGATTTTATTAAAGCTTGGGAGAAAAATGCTTTTCAAGTAAAAAGAGAATTTGATAAAAGTTCTTTAAATTATTTAATTTTAGGAGGAAATCACGATGAAAGAGCTTTAGTAGAAGGTATTGATTTATTAAAATATTTAGAAAATAATTGTTCAAATGTTAAGGGAATAGGGTATCAAGATGCTTCAGTTGTTTTTGGGGAAGTAAAAAAGGTAGATAATAATATTGGCTTACATCATACAGGAAAACATCTTATTTTACCAAAGCCAGTTTTTATAACGGAATTTGAAAATAGACAAATTAAAGGTTATTTAAATAATTATTATCAAAATGATGATAAAAGTTATTTTGATTTCTTTGGACATTTTCATTTTGATTATTTAAATTTAAAGGATGGTTATGCTTTAATTAATAATTTTCCTAATGCAACATCATCAATTAAAGCATATCATTTAAAATTTTATTTAAATGAAAAAGGAAATATTAATAATATGGTTATCAAACTTTTGTCAATTTATTGTAATGAATTTTTAGCTAATAATGAATATAACTATCAAAAAGTTAGAAAAAGATAAACAAATATATAAGATTATATGATAAAATTAATTATAAGGAGGATTTAAATAGATGATAAAAAAGATATTTTTCCTTTTAATTAGTTTTCTTTTTTTTAATATTAATTGTTATGCATTAGGGGTTAAAAGTACAATTAATCAAGCTACTCAATGTATGGTTAATATTGCTAATGATGATAGTCACGGATATAATAGTCAAGTTGGTCATCGTTGGGGTGAAGATGGAGATTTTTGCTGTTCAACTTTAAATGAATATTGTTGGGATTTAGCGGGTGTTAAAGTAAGACGTGGTCAGTCTGATGCTTCTAATCAAGCTATGGTAGATCGTTATTTAAGTAGAGGCTTTGTGGAAATTACTTATAATGAAGATATAAATCTTAAAACAGGAAAAGGTTTAGAAAAAGGAGATGTTTTGATTCTTTTAAATCAACACGTTGCTCAGTATGTTGGCGATGGAAAGATAGTTGAAGCTACAGCTAATGAACTTGGTGGTGGTGGTGCAAATGGCGGAGGTGGAACGCCAGGAGATCAAACTGGTGGTGAAATAGCCGTGAATAGCTACCGAGGAGGATGGGATGTAGTATTAAGATATGAAGGTTCTTCTGATAGTGAAGGTGGAGGCTCAACTGTTGATACAACTGATTATATTTCACCATTATATACGCAAGATGCCACTTGTGAAACAGTATTTGTTAATGAAGATGGAACAGATAAAGAATTTAAAACTATTTTAAAAGGTTTCTTTACTTTAATTGAAGTAATAACTCCAGTAATTACAATTGCTTTAACAGTTATTGAATATATTAAAGCAATTGGTGACCCAGCTAAAATTAAAAAAGCAAATAAAAATACTATAATTAGATTTGCTACAACAGTTGCAATTGTTTTTATACCGTTTATATTAAATTTGTTATTTAATGTTTATGGTTTGTATGATTTACGTAATTGTATTTTAAATTAATAATGAGTATAGATTATTCTATGTTTTTTAATTTTTTAAACATTTAAACTTTAATTCGACAAATTTCTTACAAAAGATAGTTTATAATAGCAAACTTGTTAGGAGGTGACATCTATGTCGAAG
>CANQZH010000032.1 GCA_947628245.1 uncultured Bacilli bacterium
ATCAGTCTTAACTTTAGATATTTCTTCAGCTACATCATAACCAGCTATAACTTTACCAAAAGCCGCATAATCACCATCTAAATAAGATACATTATCACTTGTACAAATAAAGAATTGACTTGATGCTGAGTCCATATCATTAGATCGAGCCATTGATATAATTCCTTTGGCGTGTTTTAAATTATTTTCTACTCCATTATTTTTAAATTCACCTTTAATAGTTTCAGGGGAACCACCCATTCCTGTACCTTCAGGATCGCCTCCTTGAATCATAAAGTCTTCAATAACTCGATGAAAAATTAAACCATCATAAAATTTTTCACTTACTAATTTTTGAAAATTTTGAACTGTGATAGGTGCGACATCAGGATATAACTCTAATAAAATAACTTTATCTTTATTAGTTACAATCTTAACATAATTTGTTACTTCTTCAGTTTCTGAATATTCCATATTATCAATAGTTCCTTTCGTTAAATCTTTACTCTCACAACCAGTAAAAAATACTAGCATTGCTAATAAAAATAATAAAATACAAATTCTTTTTTTAGTTACAACATTTATCACGATTTCTCTCCTTCTAGCCTAGAAACATTGTAGCACAACCTAAAAGGTAATACAATTATTTTTCATTACTATTCACAGCCGAAATATAAAAACATCTGCTAAAATTAGTAAAACTTCAACCATTATAGTATTTCTACTTGATTTAAAACTATCCCATATTTTTAAACGATATAAGTTTAAAATCATAAGTTTATATTCTTCTTGCTATAAATTAAATTTTTGTGTTTACTCATTTATATCTAAATGATTATTAATATCATTTTGCGTTGATAATTTATTTTGTATTTCTTTTGCCAATTTATCAAGTATTTTATACTCACTTACTCCAACAGGCTTATTAATAAATTTCAATGTATAATCAACTATTTTATTACTTTTATTTGAACATAATATTAATCCAATTGAAGGATTATCATTTTCATCTTTTACTTCTTCATCAAGTGCTGTTAAATAAAATCCCATTTTACTAGCAAACTCAGTTTTAAATTCTGTTGCTTTTAGTTCTATCGCAATATAGCATTTTAATTTTATATGGTAAAAAAGTAAATCAATATAAAAATCTTGATTATCAATTGTTATTTTATATTGATTACCAACAAATGAAAACCTGATCCTAATTCTAATAATACATTTTTTAATCTTTCTAACATTTTATTCTCTAATTCTTTTTCTTTGTAATCTTCTGTTAATTCAATCAAATCAAAAACATATGGTTCTTTCATTATGTTATTTGCAAGATCACTATTCTTTTTTAAAGTCATACTAAAGTTATTATGCTTAATTGCCTTTTCTTGTCTATTATATAAATTCGTATCTATTTGATAAATTAAAATACTATCTGACCATCCTTCTTCAAGACATTTAAACATATACCACTTACATATTTCCTTATCTTTAACTTTTTGCATTAATGTAATATTGTGTTTCCAAGGTAATTGTGCAACCAGTTGCACAAATTCATCATCATCTTTATATTCATTATAAAAAGACTTCATATATTTTAAATTACGAACCGAAAACCCTTTTAAATTAGGAAAAGACATTTTTAATTCCATTGCAACATTATCAATAAATTTATTACCCCAATTACTATTTTCCTCTAATGTTTTACCAATATTATAATATAAATTAACCAATTTTTTATTTGCATCACTCATAATTTCAAATTGAGTATTGATTATTGTATTTTTGATATTATTAGCTACTTCTTGAAATGATTTTTCTAACATAGTTAACCTCCTGTAGATAAATATATTATACCATTTATTTAAAATTTATTTTTTTTCACATAGCTGCGAATAGTAACTTATTTTTCGATATCATCTTTATGCATTTGAACCTAAGCTAACCATTTTGTCGACGGGTAAAAATGGTCATCAATTTAAATTTGGATTAGTAACGATATTTTAAAAGACTTTCTTTAACTTTTTTATCTACCCGATAAGAATCTCTAATTTTACTAATAGTTTTATTTTGAACAAATTTATTTAAATTATTTTTCTTAATATAAGGCCAAGTTAAATCAGGATATTTAATAAAACATTCCGCTACTAACCAAGATATAGCCATTTCAATATAATATTCTTTGCATTTTAGATTATCAACTAATTTAAAAATTTTAGGTAAATATTTTTCTTCAACATAATAATCAAGTAATAAAACTAAACCAAATCTAACTTTATACTCATATGAATCATTTAAGTATTCATTAATTTTTATTAAAAATTCATCTAAATTTTGTTTAACTATTTTTAAACTACTAGCTAGACTATCACAAATTGCCCAATTATCAATTTGATAAAGATAATCATCTAAGTAATCTTTTGGATTTGGTAAAGTAGCAATTAATAAACCTTTTATTAAAACTTCTTCATAATAATTATTTTGAGAGTATTTTAAAAATTCTTCTCGATTAGTTATTTTTTTCACTATTTTTCGAATAATAGGAAGTCTTACTCCTAAAATTTCATATTTAGTATTAATTATTTTCTTTTGAAATTGTTGATAATTAGAATCACTTATATTTTTTAAATAAGTGATAAATTCTTGATATTTTTCTTTACTCCATTTCATTTTTTACTCCTCATCTGGTTTCATAACGGGAAATTTTTGATACATAAAGTCATTATTATAATATTTATCATAAAGTTTTCCTACTATAGTTAAAGGTGGAACTTCTTTATTTCGAAGAGCCATTCTTCCAAAAGCCGTATAAGTTAAGAATAAATCAACACTTACAATTAATAAAAGACTATAATAAATTACTTTAGCTAAATAATAAGGAATACTTTCAATTAATTTTGATAAGATAGGATATAAAATTTTCATAAATATTAAACCAATTAAACCCCAACCTAACATATAAATAATAGTTGTACGTCCATTAATATTTAAAGATTTATTAGAACAATCCCAAAATTTAACATCAAAGAAAAAATCGGCGATAAAACTAGTTAAATATTCACTAAAACCACCTAATAAACAACAATATAAATAAGTTTTAAAATATGATCTTGTTTCATTATTTTTATGTAAAAATAAAATAAACATTAAACAGCCTAAACCATAAATAGGACTTAAAGGAGTATAAATTAAACCTTGCCGATTAGTAATTTCTTTATACTTTATATACCACAATATTTCTTCATAATATGTACCAAAAAGACTACCAACTACAAATAAACAAAAAACTTTAGCAAAACAAAAGTCTTTTGCAAAAACTTTTTCATTTTTCATAATTAATCTCTTTTCCTCTTTCATTTTAACCTTTTTACTAAATTTTGGCAATTGTCTTTTTTTAAATTTTTGCTATAATTTATTTAGAACAAATGTTTGGGAGTGATTTGATGATAAATAGACATATTTTATGTATTGATTTAAAAAGTTTTTTTGCTTCAGTAGAATGTGTTGAAAGAGGAATTAATCCTTTTACTACACCTTTAGTAGTTGCCAATAAAACTCAAGGAAATGGAGCAATTACTCTAGCAATTACCCCTTATTTAAAAGCTAAAGGCATTCCTTCACGAACTAGACTTTATGAAATACCTAAAAACATTACTTATCAAATTGTTCCACCAAGAATGAGTTTATATATTAAAAAAAGTAAAGAAGTAGTTAATATTTATTTAGATTTTGTAAGTGAAGAAGATTTACATATATATTCAATTGATGAATGTTTTTTAGATGTTACAACTTATTTAAATTATTATCATTTAACTGATGAACAACTAGCTTTAAAAATTTTAAAGACGATTGAAGAAAAAACTGGTCTTACTGCTACTTGTGGAATTGGGCCAAATATGTTACTTGCTAAAATTGCAATGGATAAAGAAGCTAAAAAATATAAAAATGGCATTGCCAAATGGACTTATGAAGATATTCCTACTAAGTTGTGGCCAATTACGCCTTTAAGTGATGTTTGGGGTATTGGTAAAAGATTAGAGAAAAGACTTAATAATTTAGGAATTTATAAGATTTATGATTTAGCTCATTATAATAAAAATATTTTAAAAGAAAAATTTGGTATTTTAGGACAAGAATTATATGAACACGCGAATGGTATTGATAATTCTTTAATTAATGAATTTAATCATAATCCCAAAGAAAAATCTTTTAGTCATAGTCAAGTTTTATTAAAAGATTATTATGATGATGATATTTTATTAATTGTAGAAGAAATGTTAGATGTTTTATTAAGAAGACTTAGAAATAATCAATTAGAATGTCAAAATATTTATTTTGGAATAAGTTATTCTAAAAATATTGGAGGTGGTTTTGCTCATAGTTTAAAACTTGCTAATGCAACTGATTCTTTAAATGAATTATATGTTGTTTGTAAAGGTATATTTGACCGTTATTATGAAGAACATACTCCTATTAGAAAAGTTAGCATAGCTTTAGGAAAATTAAGTAAAAAAGAAGGGATTCAGTTAAATCTTTTTGAAAGTAGTATCGATAAAGAAAATTTAGAAAAAGCTTTAGATAATGTTTTAGAAAAATATGGGAAAAATAGTGTTTTAAAAGCTACAAGTTTACTTTCTTATTCTACAATTAAAGATCGTAATCATAAAATTGGTGGTCATTATGAATAATAAATGGCTTCCTTTTAATTCGTTAGTTTCTTCTAAAGAAATAATTAATGAATTAAGAAATAAAAGAAATTATCAACAAATGCCAACTTTAAGTGAAGATGAATTAGCAAATTTAGAATTAATGATTAAAAAAGCTTTTCATACCCAAGAAAAAATCCAAGTTACGTATTTTTGGCAAAACCAATATTTTACTAAACTTGGATTTATCAAAAGAATTGATGCAAATCAACAAAAAATATTTTTTGATGATAATACTTCACTCTACTTTGAACAAATGATTAAAATTAAATTATTTTCTAGTTAAATATAAAGCTTCTCTTTCTTCTAATAATTCATTTAAACGATGTTGATTAAACAAAAAACTTGTTTCTTTAGCTTTTAATTTTTTTAATTCATTAGCATAATCACAATTAGTTTTTAACTGTGTTCTTTTTTTAGCATATTTTCTTGTAATTTGTTGACATTTTTCTTCATAAGAATCTTTTCTAGTTAATAATTTACTAATAAAATTCTTTTTCTTATATAAAAGTAATAAATTTCTTTTTTCTCTTAATTCAGCTTCATCATAACTATTTAAAATTTTAGCACAGCTACGACGATTATCTTGCTGTAAAATATCAACGGCATCTTCAACCATCAAATCATTAACTTTACTAATTTGCTTATTAATATTATTTAAGTCATTATTAAAATGCTTATCAATTAAACTAACTGCACAACTTTCTAATTTTTGAATTAAATTTTTAGCAAGATAAATACGATTAGAACCATTAATAGTTTCTAAATAAATATCAAGAGAACCTAGATATTGTCCATCTACATCTAAAAAGACAGCTTTAGAATGTTGATAAGAAAAATAACAAGTTAAACCATTAACAAAAAAGCCATTTAATAATCTTCCTTTAAAATCTAATTCTAAAGTAAGATTATTATTATTAATTTTAACTATATGATTATTTTCATATGTTAATCTTATAATGTCATCTAAAACATTATAATCTTGCATTATTAATTCTTCATCTTGATTATAGTAATTAATTATCCCCATTTCATCTTTTTGAATAATATATTCCATAATAAAACAACCCCCATTTCAAATAACGAAGTGTACTATACCATAAAATTAGCAAAAATGCAAATTATACGCCAAAAAAAGCTTGCAAGTAAAAAAAAACTATGATACTATTAGTTTGTCATTGGGGGATTAGCTCAGCTGGCTAGAGCACCTGCCCTGCACGCAGGGGGTCGCGGGTTCGAATCCCACATCCTCCACCAAATTGATATCAAACTCGGATTTTTATAGTTCGAGTTTTTATTTAGTAAAGAAAAATAAATTAATAATAAAATTAAAAACAAAGTTTTTAGCTTTGTTCTTCTTTAGGTAACATTATTAAAGTAGAAGTTTCCCTAAAAGATAATAGTTCATAGATTTTTTTTATATCTTCAATAGTGATATTTTCAAGCATTTCTTTTTCATCATCAATAATTCTTCCTTCATAAGTTAAAGAATTACCAATAATATCATTTACTTCTTCTAAATTTTCATAACTTAAAATTAAAGTAGCAATAGCTGATTTAATTTTTCTTTTAACATCATCTTCAAAAATTTCCATATTTTTTAACTTATCCATTAAAATATTTTCCATTTCATTAGGATATTTAGTACGACAACCAACTTCTAAAATTAAATAATCATATTCTTTATAAGCTGTATAATATAAATTATAAACTAATTTTTTCTCAACTAATTCTTCTTTAAATAAAGTAGTACTACCAAAATTAGATTCTAATAATAATCTTAAAATATTAACAACTTTTAAAGTATCATAATCTTTAAATAAATTTAATGGGATTTTAGTATCAATCGTAATTTCGGGAATTTCAACATTAACGTTAATTATTTTTCTTTTAAGATTTACTTTTTTTCCTTCACGATAATTCATTAATTTTGGTTTAGACCATTTATCTACTTTTTGTTTTTTAAAATATTCTTTGATAATACTTACACATTCATAAGGATCAATATTACCAGTTATAACAAAAGCCATATTAGCTGGATGATAAAAAGCTTTATATATTAAATTTAATTCTTCTAATTTAATAGCTTCAATATCTTTTTTTCGACCAACTAACTCAATATTATTAGGATATTTTTGAAATAACATATCATTTAAAGTAAAGTATGAAATAACACTGGCATTATCAACACGCATTCTCATTTCTTCTAAAATAGGAACTCTTTCGTGTTCTACTTCACTTTCTTTAAATTCTTTTTCAAAAACAGTTTGTAATAGTAATAGTATATTTTCTTTTAATTTAGTTGTACCTATAAATTCATAAGAAGTTTTCATATTACTTGTTACCGCATTACTATAACTACCTAAGCGATTAAATTTAGATAATATTGGTTCATCACTTTCACACATAATATGTTCTAAATAATGAGCAGACCCTCTATTAACGTGATATTTTTTATTTTTCCAAGTAAAATCTAAGTAATCTCCTCCATAAAAAACATTTAAAACACCTTGAAATGAATGACTATGTTTATTTGCCCAAAGATAAACATTTAAACCATTATCAAGTTGTTCATAATAAATTGTTTCATTAATACCTTTGATTTTAATTTCTTTCATCATTAGCCTCCTTTAAAACATAAGTCATTGTTTTTTTAAACTTTTTAGCTAACTTTTTAATATCATCAATTGTTACTAACTTAATTAATTCTCTTCTTTCTTCTGGTAGAGGTCTATTAAATAATATATGCATATAATATTCACCAATTAAATATTCTTCATTATCTTCATTCATTGTCATATTACTCATAACTTTTTCTTTTTGAATTGCAAAATATTCAGCATCAATTTTACCAGTTTCCATTTCTTTTAAAGCTTTTAAAATATTTTTAATAGCTTCTTTAACATTTTCATATTTTAAGCCAGTATAAATTAAAAGATATTTATTAGGATAATCAAATCTAATACCTCTTGAATATACTAAAGGATTTTCAATTCTTAAATATCTAGCTAATTTATCAGATTGATTAGCACGTCCTAAAATTTGAAGATATAAAGTTGAAACAGCATATAATTCAAAATCAGTTAAATCTTCAAATTGTAAATACATTAAAACTTGAGTTTGAGCATATTTTCCTTCTATTTCTAATTCTTGATAAGATGATATTTTATTTGATAAAGTATTAGAATATTTTTTTTCAACAATTGATTTTTTTTGAAAATATTTATTAATCAATTTAACACATTTATCCATATCTAAATCACCAATAATTAAAATATCAGCTTTAGAATCTTCAAATAATTTATGATAATCATTAATTAAATCTTCATTTGTAATACTATCTAATTGTTCGTGAGTTCCATTTATCATTTGACCTGAGATACTATCTTTAAATAAATATTTTCTTGATTCACAAAAAGCATAAGAAAAAGCATCTTCCTTATAATGATCAATACTTCTATGAATTCTTTCTTTAATAATTTCTTTACTTCTTTCATCAAATTTATTATCTTTAATATTAGGATTTAAAACTTGTTCACATAAAAACTTAATACAATTTTCTAAATATTTAGAATCATTTATATATCTTGGACTTACAAAATCTAAAACAAAACTTGAAATATAAGATTCTCCTAATCGAGAATAATTAGAATAATACGCACTATTATAAAGATTTTCTAAAGCAATTAACATATCTCTTTTAGTAGGATATATTTTACTAGTATATCCCATTAAATTAATTAAAAAAGAACGTAAAGGCATAAAAAGATTAGCAACATCATCAATAAAATTTATTTCCATATGAACATTTTTAAATTGCTCACTTTGAATAGTTAATACTCTATAGCTTTCAAAATCATATTGCTTATATTTCATTTTGACACCTCTTTCATTATTATACACAAACTTTGAAATTTTAAACTTAATACATATATCATAACAAATGTTTTAAAAAAAAGATATTGGTAAACAATATCTTACAGTAAACTAGACATCAATCAAAAGATAGGCCTTTCCAAGATGGATGAACTAAAGTATCTGGTGGAATAGCATTACTATTTTTAAACATTCCATCTGTTCTAGCTTCTTTATTATGAATAAAATTTGAACCATAAGTAATATTAAATAAATTTGTGGTATTTCCAAACATATCTCTGACCTTACTAGTATTAAATTTACTTAAATCTAAATTATTTAAAGAAGTTAAATTTTCAAACATACCTATCATATATTTTATATTACTAGTATCATAAACTTGTTTTCAAGAAGTTGAAACAAATGATTGGGGAAAGAATTTATTTTCTTCATTTTTTGGTTCAATTTTTCCTCCCAAAAGCATCAAAAAAAGATGCTTTAATTTTTGCATCTTATAATATCAAAGTGTAAAGTAAATTTCTATTTTAATTTGCACATTTTATTCAATTTCTTATTATTTTAATTTTTTAATTTATACTCTTTACATTAAATCTAAAACTTTTAAATCATTACCAACATAAACTACAAGATATTTTAAAGCATTACTTATTCTTTCATCTTCACTATA
>CANQZH010000033.1 GCA_947628245.1 uncultured Bacilli bacterium
TTAGGTAATTCAAATGGTGGAATAATTGGTAGAGATTCTTTAGGTTGATTATTTGAAGATTCTTCAAAATTAGTTGATTTTGGAAGATTAGTTTCAATTTCAGGTTCTTCTTGATAATCTTCTTTATAAGAATTTTCGACATTTAAGATTACGGAAGATTTTTTTAGTGGATCACTTTCGTATTCACTACGATTTGGTTTCTTATATTTTTTGATTAGGTTTTCTTCAATATTCTTTTTCTTTTCAATTTCTTCTTGTTTTTTCTTTTCTTCATTTTGGTTAATTTCTTCAATACTTTTTTGAGCAGTTTGTAATCTAATTAATTTTAAAATATCTGATAAAATTATGATAAAGGCTGGAATGACAACAATTATTAGCCAGCCACCTTTAGTGGTTAAAATTGATTGTAATCTTCCTAATTGAGGAATTTTAAAAATTACTTTACCTATTATATTATTAAATGTAGCAGGTTTTGGGTCTGGACTAGTGTTATTGTCTCCTTTAGTTTGGAAAACTTTATTACCATTTTCATCTTCTTTAATTGAGATGACACGGTGAGTTATAGTCATTCCTTTAGAACTAGTAGATGATGAAATAAAAGTTATAATGTCTCCAATTTTAATATCATCAGGACTTTTAATTTTAACGTTTACAATAACATCATAAATATTTAAAGTTTTTTCCATACTTGGTGAAATAATAGTATATAAGCCAAAAGCTGGACGATAATTAGCATCTTTTTTAGCATAAATTTTAGTTGTAATAAAATAATAAACTAAAATAATAGCAACAAATATTAATAGTACGAATAGAGTCCAAGATAGAACGGTAGTAAGAAATTTAACTTTATGTTTAATTGAACTGTATTTTTCATTTTTTTCCATAGTCAAAACCTCTCTATTCTTTACTATACATAATTATAATAAAATCATACTAAAAAAACAAGATAAAAAAATTTGGTTTACTGTATGACAATAGATAATTAAAAAAACTTAACTATGCTTTTTAGACACAATTAAATTTATCAATAGTGTATAATCTAGTTGTATAAATTAAAAAAAAATGTTTTTTTTTACTCTTAATTCATACTTAAAATTATATTATCTAATTTCATTTACTAAATAATTTACCAGTATCCATTAAAAATAAAATTAATTTTTTATCTACATATCTATAAACCAATAGCCAATCAGGGGGTTATATGACATTCATTACAATTCTTATAATATTTATCATTTATTAATTTATGATTTCTATATTTTGGTTCTAGCTCTTACCCATCCGCTAATTGTTCGACTTTTAATACAACTACAAAATTTAATATTTTTTTCAAAAACAAAAGAGTGATTTGTTTTCACTCTTTAAATATTGGAAATTAAATATACCAAGCATCTTTTATATCAATTTTTGATTTATAAGTTCTACCTTTTTGATAATCTTGTGGCATTCCTGTATCAACAAACTCATATGTTAATTCATACCGATATAAACTATGAGCAGGGATCATTATTTCATCTAGTAATACTCCATCTTCAGTTGGCGATGCTGTTGCTGTTTTAACAACTGTTCCATCACGTTTTAGAGTATATACTAATTCATCCGCTGGATTAAATTCATTTACAACATCTTTAAAATCAATTCTAAAGAACAATGTTCTAAATGTTTGATTATTTACACTAAAGCCCTGACTACCTGTCCAATTAGGTGTTATCTCATTTGCGACTAAACTTGCATCATAGGTAACAAATAAAACTGTTTCTTCATCACCACAGAAGTAGTCACATTTACCATCACCATCGGTATCACAATTTCGATCACATCGGCCATCATTGTTATCATCACAGTCTAAATCACAAGTTCCATCACCATCAGTATCACACTTTCGGTCACACTTACCATCATTGTTGTCATCACAATTCAAGTCACATATGCCATCGCCATTCGTATCACAGTTTCGGTCACACTTGCCATCATTATTATCATCACAATTGGTATCGCATTTACCATCATTATTGTTATCGCAATTCAAGTCACATTTGCCATCTTTATTTTGATCTAGATTTTTATCTGGTTTACGATCACCATTGGTATCACAATTTAAATCACATTTACCGTCATTATTAGTGTCACAGTTTAAATCACACTTACCATCATTATCAGTATCACAGTTAACGTCACATATTCCATCTTTATTAGTATCACAATTTCGATCACATTTGCCATCACCGTTATCATCACAATTCAAGTCACACTTGCCATCGTTATCGGTATCACAGTCAGTGTCACATTTACCATCACCGTTGGTATCACAATTTCGGTCACATTTGCCGTCACCATTATCATCACAATTTCGGTCACACTTGCCATCATTATTATCATCACAATTGGTATCGCATTTACCATCATTGTTGGTATCGCAGTTTCGATCACATTTACCATCATCGTTGTCGTCACAATTGATAGTACACTTGCCGTCACCACCAAAACCACAGTTTAAGTCACATCGACCATCGCCATCGGTATCACAATATTTATCGCATTTACCGTCTTTATTTTCATCGCAATTCATATCGCACTTACCATCACCGTTAGTATCACAGTTTAAATCACACTTACCATCATTATTGGTATCACAATTTAAATCGCATTTACGGTCACCATCAGTATCACAGTTTAAGTCACATTTGCCGTCACCATTGGTGTCGCAATTTAAATCACATTTACCATCATTATTGGTATCACAATTAACATCACATATTCGGTCATTATCAGTATCACAGTTTAAATCACATTTGCCATCACCATTGGTATCACAATTTAAATCACATTTACCATCATTATTAGTATCACAATTAGTGTCGCATATTTTATCATTATTGGTATCACAATTTAAATCACATTTGCCATCACCATTCGTGTCACAATTTCGGTCACACTTGCCATCACCATTATCATCACAATTGGTGTCACATTTTTTATCATTATTGGTATCACAATTTAAATCACATTTGCCATCACCATTCGTGTCACAATTTCGGTCACACTTGCTATCGCCATCATCATCACAGTTGGTATCACATTTTTTATCACCATCAGGATCACAATTTAAATCGCATTTATCATCGCCATCAATATCACAATTTCGATCACATTTGCCATCATCGTTGTCATCACAATTTAAGTCACACTTGCCATCACCATTAAAATCACAATTTCGATCACATTTATTGTCACCATTGGTATCACAATTTCGATCACATTTGCCATCATCATTGTCATCACAATTTAAATCGCAAGTCCCATCGCCATTGAAGTCACAGTTAACATCACATTTATCGTCACCATTGGTATCACAGTTTCGATCACACTTGCCGTCATCATTGTCATCACAATTTAAATCACAAGTCCCATCGCCATTAAAATCACAGTTAACATCACACTTACCATCACCATTGGTATCACAATTTCGGTCACACTTGCCATCATCATTATCATCACAATTTAAATCACAAGTTCCATTGCCATCTTTATCTATATTAGTATCAGGTTCACCATCACCATTGGTATCACAATTTCGATCACATTTGCCGTCACCATCATCATCACAATTTAAATCGCATTTGCCGTCACCATTTTTATCGACATTAGTATCAGGCTCCCCATCACCATTGGTATCACAATTTCGATCACACTTGCCGTCACCATCATCATCACAATTTAAATCACAAGTTCCATTGCCGTCTTTATCTACATTAGTGTCAGGTTCGCCATCACCATTGGTATCACAGTTTCGATCACACTTGCCATCATCATTATCATCACAATTTAAATCACATTTATCATCGCCATTGGTATCACAGTTTCGGTCACATTTGCCATCGTCATCATCATCGCAATTTAAATCACAAGTTCCATTACCGTCTTTATCAATGTTGGTATCAGGTTCTCCATCACCATTGGTATCACAATTGCGGTCACACTTACCATCGCCATCATCATCGCAATTTAAATCACACTTACCATCGCCGTCTTTATCAACGTTGGTATCAGGTTCGCCATCATTATTCGTATCACAGTTTCGATCACATTTGCCATCGCCATCATCATCACAATTTAAATCACATTTGCCATCGTCATCTTTATCAACATTAGTATCAGGTTTTCCATCACCATCAGTATCACAGTTTAAATCGCACTTGCCGTCTCCATCTTTATCAATATTTAAATCAGGTTTCCCATCACCATCAATATCAATATTAGTATCAGGTATTCCATCACCATCAGTATCACAATTTAAATCACATTTACCATCGCCATCTAAATCTTGATTCAATAAATTTTCATCAGGTATTCCATCACCATCAGTATCACAGTTAACATCACATTTACCATCTTTATCAATATCAATATTTATATCAGGTTTCCCATCACCATTCGTATCGACATTTAAATCAGCTTTACCATCACCATCAATATCAATATTTAAATCAGGTCTATTATCACCATCAATATCACAATTTAAGTCACATTTTCCATCATTATTAGTATCTTGATTAATCAAGTTTTTATCAGGTTTACCATCGTTATTAGTATCAACATTAAATACTCCAGCTTTAATTTGACCATAACTAATATTTATATCTGGTTTACGATCATTATTAGTATCAATATCATAATCAGGTATATTGTCCCCATTTAAATCACAGTTAGTATCACAAATACCATCATTATTATAATCACAATTTAAGCGACAACGATCACTACCAAATAATTTATAATAACTAAAAGTTGCTTCTCCTACACCTAAAAACATTAATAAGAAAAGTAGAATGATAATAATAACTGTTCTTCTTCTTTCCTTTTCTTTTTCATCATCTAATAAATCAGCATATTGTTGTTCTAACACACTTAGTTCATTTATTTCATCAATAGGATTTTTATTTTCTTCCATCTTTATCTCCTACTCTCTATTCTCATAAAATGATTATAGCATAAACTATTTTAGGAAACAAGATTATAAATCAAAAAATTATTGATGAGTAATTAAGGTTACTTTGTTGTTTTTATCAATGGTTAGTAAAGAAATATTTTCTATTTTTTGTTTTTGTTCTTTTAAATAATTTTTAAGCCATTTTTTATTTTTATTAGCTTTAATTAATTCAGATTCTTTTACGATACCATCAACGATAATTAAATAATTTAAAGTTTGTTTATAACTGCTTTTTTTAATAGTATTTTTTAAATCATTGTTCGTAACTGGTTGATTATTTTCTTTTAATAAAATTGATATATCACCTGAAGGCTCTAAAAGAGCACAATCAAGTTCATTAATATCAAAACATCCTTTTAAACGACAATTTTCTAAAACTTTAGCTACACTTAATTTAGCTGTTTCTAAATTTTCATAATTAAATTGATTATTTTCAAACAAAATAAGAGGTTCTCCATCCATTATTTCTTCAACATTGTGATTATAATATGATAATACTGAGGATAAATAACCAATAAAACCAAAAACTAGTAAAGCAATAATGCCATCATATATCGGAGTATCTAAGCTAATTATACTATCAGCGGTTATAGAACCAATAGTAATACTTAAAACATAATCATATAAAGTTAAATTTTTAATTTGTTTTTTGCCTAAAATTTTAACAATAATAAAAAGAATCGTAAACATAATTAAAGAACGCATAATAATTTCCAATTTAAATCACCTACATATAATATGTCTTTTTTTGATTAAATTTATAACAAAAAGTGTTACAATAATTTTAAGGGAGTGGTAAAAATGGCTATGAGCGCTAAAGTAATTGGAATTACAACAACTAATGAAGATATAATAAAAAATACTTCATTACAAGATTTAGAAATAAATGGGGGTTATGCAGCAAATATTTGTTACACGCAAAAAAATTATGAAGAAATTTTAAAGGAAGATAAAGACAAAACGATTAACCGAGCTGAAGGTAATAAAATTAATCATCATCATTCAGTATTTGGTCACGATACAATCAGTTTATATTTTGAAGGTATTCCTAAGATGATTGCAATGTTAATAAATAATGAGCAAGAATATAATACTTCAGAAAAATCAGGAAGATATACAACAATGTTTGGTACGGAAAAAGAAAATGAATTATATAATAAATGGTATAAAATATTTAATGAAGAAATTAAAAAAGTTTATCCTAATGAACCTTATTTAACGGATATGATGATAAGTAAAAAAGCTAAAGAAAATGCTCGTTATTTATTATCAGTTTTTATCCCAACTAAAATGAAATATTCAACTTCTTTTAGACAATTAAATTATCTATATAATTTTACGGAAAAAATGATTAAAGAGGAAACTAATAATCCTTTGAAAAAGGAATTAAAACCTTATTTAGAAGAATTTAGAGATGTATTAAAAAAGACTGGTTTTATTTCTAAAGGAATTAATGATTATCGTAATCGAGAATTTTCTTTAATTAAGGATGATAATAATTTTGATGAACATTTTAGTCGAAGTTATTCAGTTAATTATGATGTAAGTTTTGTAGCTTTAGCTGACTTACAAAGACATCGAACCTTAGATTATTCTTTATCTTTAAAAGAAAATAAAGAATATTTTATTCCACCAATTATTAGAAATAATCCAGAATTAGTTAAGGAATGGTTAGAAGATATTTCAAGTATTTCTAATTTTCCACAAGGTTTGTTAGTTAATGTTAATGAAACGGGAAAATATGAAAATTTTATTTTGAAATTATATGAAAGAATTTGTACAGCTCCCCAATTAGAAGTAATGCAAATTACTAAAGAAAATTTAAGAAAATATTTAGAAGCTTTAAAGGAATCAAAAAGCTTAAATGATCACAAGATTTATGAAGATATGGTAAATTATTCTAAGGGAGCACCTTGTACTTTTAAGGGGTTTGTATGTAATAGTCCTTGTCATTTTAAGGATGGAATTAATTTGACTAGAAAGATATAAAAGATGGATAAGATAAATGATTTACAAAAAATGATTGATGAGGTTGATAACATTGTTTTCTTTGGAGGTGCTGGAACTTCAACTGATAGTGGAATTAAGGATT
Organism: uncultured Bacilli bacterium; assembly: GCA_947628245.1. GTDB lineage: Bacteria > Bacillota_I > Bacilli_A > RF39 > UBA660 > Ventrenecus. The sequence goes on from CANQZH010000033.1 coordinate 7,083, forward strand.
TTCGAAGTAAAGATGGAATTTATCAAATGAAGTTAAAGTATCCTGCTGAGGTTATGTTAAGTAGTAGTTTCTTCTATAATAATCCTCAAGAATTTTATGAGTTTTATAAGGCTAATTTAAATAGTTTAAAAATATTACCAAACGAAACGCACAAATACTTGAAAAAGTTAGAAGACAAGGGAAAACTAAAAGCCATAGTAACTCAAAATATAGATGGATTGCATCAAAAAGCAGGTAGTAAAAATGTTTATGAAATTCACGGGACAATTTTAAAAAATCATTGTTTAAAATGCAATAAATTTTTTGATGGCGAATATGTTTTTAATGCTAAAGGAATTCCTCTTTGTGATGAATGTCAGGGATTAATTAAACCAGATATGGTTTTGTATGGTGAAAGGTTAGCAGATTGTTTTAATGAGGCAATAGAAAAAATAGAAAAAGCCCAAATGTTAATAGTTGCCGGAACAAGTTTAACAGTTGAACCAGCAAGTAGTTTAGTAAATTTATTTAGAGGAAAATATTTAGTAATAATTAATAATGATAAAACACCTTATGATTATAAGGCAAATTTAGTTATAAATGATAATATAGCAAAAGTTTTTAAACAGTTAAAATAAAAAAAGCAGGTTTTGCTTTTTTATTTTGCTATGAAGCTATAAATGGATCTTCTGGTGTTCCTAATGAATCAGAGATTATCGTATTTGATTTTAAAAAGGCAACAGGAAACACAGAATTTGAATCGCTAGCTCCTTGTGACCATTGGTACCTATCTGCCAGATAAGTAGCGTTAATATAAAATACATCGTAATTACTATGTGAACTAGGGTTTAAAGTCCAGTACCACCCAGTAGTATATATTAGCCAATCGAATTCATAACATCCACCATTACCTATGTAACCATAGTTATTTATACTTTTTGCTAAACACTCTTCTCTTACACTTTTTCCTATGGCGTAGCCATAATCACTTGAATTTATTAAACCAATATATCCATCCCATGTTGTTGTTCTTTCTACTTCATCATCACAATTTTCACATACTTTATTACCACTTCGCTCTGCCTTGTATGTTGCACTTGCTGTCCATTCTGAACTATTATTTGTTGCAAATGTTCCTGTGTTCCATCTTACTTTGGCTATTTTATTTTTTGCTTCTTCACTTATTCCATTACCAGTAAAATCACACTCTTCATAACTATTTTCATATAAATAATAACATTGTCCACTTTCATTATTCCAATATAAACTATTATTTACATATCCATTTGGGCATTCACCATATTCACATATATTATCTTGATTATTATCAAAATTGGGATTCAATAGTTTCATTAAATCGGCTTGACTCCATTCATTTACTCCATATCCATAATTTACTTCACTTGCTGATGTATCCCAACTATATTTTCCTATACTATCTGCTCTAATTATCTTTATTAAATCTTCTTTTTTATTTGTTTCTACATTTGTTACATTCTTCATTACTCCTATTATTCGCCATAATATTTTTTCTCCTTTATTATGAATTTTTTCACATGTTCCTTCAGAATATTGATTATTACTTTCACATTCTTCTATTGATGAATATTCACCTACTAATACATTATCATTTGTTCTGTGAAAAGTATATATATCACTTTTATATCTATCTCCTATATCTATATAATTATTAGGATTTGCCCCTATATATCTTAAGTTTTCATCTTCTGTTTCATCATACATTAATTCTGGTTCTTCTTTTAATTGTTCTTCTTTGGCTTTTTCCTCTAATAATTTAACTCCAGTTTTTTCACCAAAATACAATGTACATTTTGTTTTCTTTTTATTTAAACCTTTTACTAAGGGTGCCCACTTTTCACTATCCCATTCCACAGTTGCACCATTGTCACATTCTGCTTTCTCAAACACTAAATTATCAGAATTTCCTTTCTGAGGCATTTCATCTAATCTAGTATTACCATTATAAAAACCAAATAACACATTATTATTATCTAAATCAACTTCACCTCTAAATTGAATATAAGTTTTATACAAAAGTAATGATACTCCTACTATTGTTATT